>NZ_JAUBQD010000030.1:14680-81503 GCF_036701085.1 Microcoleus sp. Pol7_A1 | reverse complement strand
TTAGTCAATATTAAGCACTTTAAAAACTGGTTTACAAGCTGCTGCTACTGTACTTCATGAGCCTGGAATCTGCTGTAATTCTGAGGTTTATCCACTTCAACCTGTGACAACAAATGCGTGATTGTGCCCAGAATCAATGACTTCCCCAATTTCTCCCGATCGCCGTTTTTTAAAATATCGAATTGCCCTGCTCATCAGTATAATCGTGATTATCCCTTTAGGTTATGCGGTGAGATTTTCTCGCGGCCCTGCACCGGAATGGTTTAACGACTTTTTTGGGAGCATAGCTTATGAGGTATTTTGGATTTTGCTGGTAGTTCTGATGTTGCCGCGATTTTCGCAAATTAGGGCGGCTGTAGTTGTGTGTCTAGCGACCTGCGGAGTAGAGTTTCTCCAACTGTGGACACCTCCGTTTTTACAAGTAATGCGAGCTACTTTACCCGGAAGGCTGATTTTGGGAAATCACTTTAGTTGGTCAGATTTTATTTCTTATTTTGTGGGGAGTTTTTTAGGTTGGTTGTGGGTGCGATGGCTTCATTTCACTTGCTTCCGATTGTAAGTTGTACTGCATTTAAATTGTAGATTTTGATTGCCAGATCCCAAATCGTCAAATCCTCTCCCCATCAGATCCTCTAACACCACAGACAATCTAGATGCACAAAAGCTGAATGATATGGTTGCGGTTATTTTCACTCAATTATAAGCGATCGGGTTAACTTAGAATTGAGAGTTTTTAGGAGTTGAAGTGGGAGCTATATTTCCGCGATCTCGCCAGAGCAACAACGGAATGGTTAACGTTCCTAAAATCATCACAGTTCCAGTCAGAATCCAAACTAGCACACGATTTGGGCGATAATCACCTCGCTCAATTTGCCAGAAAACTCGATTATAACGCCATGCTGCTAAGGGAATTACCGCAATCCCCAAAACGACCAGACTCAGCCCTAAAGTTTCGGAGTTGAAGAAGGGAGGGGAGGCAACTTCTTGCTGAGTCACTGTAGCTTGAAATTGACGCAGAAATAAACTGAATCGAGCGATCGCCAACCCAAAACCAATTAAACCGATTGAAGTTCGTAACCATGCAAGAAACGTGCGTTCATTTGCCTGATGTTCCCGCTGTCGGTCTATTTTAGAACCCTTGTTCATCAACCCTACCTTTATAAAATATCTTAAGCTTTCCCTGGTAAATTATTGTTTCACTTCTGATTGCGGAGGGAAGTATCGGTATTGCGATCGTGATTCATCATTACCAAAAAAGATAGTATCATAGGAATTGCGCTGAAAGCGGATTTTTTCTGAAAAAAACTGTGTTATAGCCTTTAATCTCGGTAAAAAACCTTCCAGCAATCCGAGCGCGCAAGTCCTAGCTTATAAACCAGGTTTATACAAAAAAATCTTGGTTTGGTAATTAGGAATCTACGAATCAAGGGGGTTTCTGAGGATTAGTGCCTCCAGGGCTTTATTAGTTAGTAAATCGGCAAAAAAGCGATCGCCTTCATCTCTACCAACAGAAAAGAAGAGGACACAGCAATGCTGTGTCCCTACAAATACCGCGGTTATAATCCTGTTTAAAAAGACTTAGCCGCACCGCCGGACTGAGCCTTTTTCTGCAACCAATCCTGACCCAATCTGATTGTCACGTCCGACTGCAAAGAACCGGTACTCTCAACCAGCACATCTCCAAAACCCAAAAACTGGCGAATCGCTTGAGCACCTTTAATATCACCTTGTTGAGCTACTACAGTAGTTACCTCCAACGGTTCGGGCCAAGCTTTATAAACCTGAACATTCCGATAACCTGCTTGAGTCAGAGTATTGACAAAATCTTCAACAGCCGATTCATCTCCGGTACTATCTTGAATCGCCACCTTCAGAAAAGTTGCATCAGCATTCTCAATTGTCCAACTATTCTGACCGAAGTCAAAATGTTCTGACACCAGAGTTTCGATGCCACTTTGATCGGGCAACCAAAAACTTGCCTTGTAGTCCTTAGAATCGCTAAATTTGCCGGGAACCATTAACATCTGCACGCCAGCGCGATCGGTTTGAGTAGCAAAACCAGCCAAAGCCACCAATTCTTCTATACTCAAATTGGTGTCAAGGTGAGACTGAATCACCGACAAAATCTTCGGTAGCCGAGACAGCAAACCTACATTTACTTCCTGTTCTACAAAAGCCCGCATCAACAATTGCTGGCGCTGCACCCGCCCGATATCGCCCAAATCGTCGTGCCGGTAAAGCAAATATTGCACGATTTGTTCGCCGTTGAGTTTCTGCTTGCCAGCCTTTAAATTTATATATAAATGCTGGCTTTCATCGGTATACTTCATGTCCTTAGGGACATTAATAGTAATGCCGCCAAGTGCATCTACCAAACTTTTGATGCCTTGAATATTGACCGTGACATAACGGTCAATTCCCACGCCGCCCAAGAGTCCGCTGACTGCCTTCGCTGACGAAGCTGGGCCCCCGTAGTAATTAGCTTCGTTTATTTTCACCTCCCCTCTACCTTCAACATAGGTGCGAGTGTCTCGCGGAATGGAAAGCACGCTTAACTTTTTATTTTGAGGGTCAAACCTAACCAACAGCATGGTATCGGTTAAGCCCTTGAAAGAGTTTTGCCAGACCTCGTATCCCTGCTCTCTATCGGCATGGCCGTCGATGTCTGAACTCAGAACTTTAAGTCCTAAAACTAAAATATTAACTGGGCGAGTCAGCTCCGGCATCTTCATGTTGAGCTTTGCCATGTCGCCTTGAGAAAACACCGCCGCTTCTTCAGGGCTCAACTTTTGTTGCTGAAGCGGCGTTGTAGAAAGGGACACCGCTAGCAATGCTCCGGCTGTGGCTGAGAGCATGGCTACTCCCGCCAGACCAAAACCAAAACCCAGCCAACGGCCTCGATGGGGCTGCTGGGAAGATTTTTTGGTTGCAGGTTGAGCAGTTGATTGTTGGATAGGGTCTTGATTAGGAATTTTTTGAGCTGGCACTGGCTTCCTCACACACAACAAAAATAAAAAAGATAATGGCAATATGTAGTATCAAGCTGAAGACGCAATCAATCAATACGGTAGGGGCTTAAAAGAACCCTAAATTATGATAAATGTTTGCCCACCACTTGCTCCGCTACGCGGCTAATTCCGGGCAACCATAGCGGTTGACGCTTCCAGAGGCGAACCATCAGTCCCAAAGCAACGATGAAATAGCTGGTTGTCAGCAGGCTACTCATTAATAACATGGGAAGTGTCGGAGATTCCGCAGAAATCGCTCCAGCTTCTAAAAGAATATGTCCTAATAGCCAACTAAAAGCAAGGGCAATTGCCAAGCGGCTGATGGCTTTGCGTTCGGGGCTGCCCTGACGGCGGTAAAGAGTCCACAGGGCGGGGAAAAAGCCGATGACTGGGATCATTAATACAAACAGACTTGCACGATCGAGTTCAGGATTTTCTAAGGGATCTGTATTTTTCATCATTTGCTACTCAAAATTTGCAGAAGGTCAGATTTTGCACAAGAGTTATTTGTTAGAGGGAAAATTAATATCCTAAACCAAAATTCCCAGAGCAGGGCTGGTGCGATCGCCAAACTTGTCTGTCAAAGGCAAAATTTTTCGGCACTCCCGAACCCGCGACCGATCGTTGGCAACTTTTCGACCCGGAGACCCGTATTTTGATAAACTGGATACAGCACAGCAGACAGGAGAACAGACTTAGCCATGACCCAATCCCAAAAATCAATCGTTATTGCTCCATCCATATTATCAGCCGATTTTAGCCGTCTCGGAGAAGAGATTCAGGCTGTCGATCGAGCTGGGGCTGACTGGATTCACGTAGATGTGATGGACGGTCGCTTTGTTCCTAATATTACTATCGGGCCGCTGATTGTTGAGGCAATTCGCCCCGTTACTACCAAGGTGATAGATGTCCACTTGATGATTGTGGAGCCGGAGAAGTACGTCGAGGACTTCGCTAAGGCTGGTGCTGACATTATTTCGGTTCACGCCGAGCATAATGCTTCGCCTCACTTGCACCGCACCCTCGGCCAAATTCGGGAATTGGGCAAAATGGCTGGTGTGGTTCTGAATCCTTCGACGCCTTTGGAGTTGATCGAGTACGTGCTGGAACTTTGCGATTTGGTGCTGATTATGAGCGTCAATCCGGGCTTTGGCGGTCAAAGTTTTATCCCGGCTGTTCTGCCAAAAATTCGCCAGTTGCGCAAAATGTGCGACGACAAGGGCCTCGATCCTTGGATTGAGGTAGATGGCGGTTTAAAGGGGAACAATACTTGGCAGGTTCTGGAAGCGGGCGCAAATGCGATCGTCGCTGGTTCTGCTGTGTTTAAGGCGAATGATTACGCAGGGGCGATCGAGGGTATCCGCAACAGCAAGCGCCCGACTCCTGAGTTAGCTGCGGTTTAGTTGAAAATGCGATCGTGTCCGTCAAGTTACCAATAGACTTCTCCTCTCAAAGCAGATTTTGAACAGGCAACGAGGGCCTGTTCCACGATAATTATGGGAGAAGTCTAATAAAAAAAGTGGTTTGCAGTCAGGACGAATAGTCATTATTAAAAAATGGAAGAGCAAATTCTTCCATTTTTTTGTGGGCGATCGAGCAAAAGTATTGCCCAGATTGTTAACTCAAGCTGTTTTACGATCGCACCCGCAGCGTCAGGCGCACTGTATCCCCAATAAAGTGAGGAATGCGCCAGCTAAAGAGGCATTTTTTGATAGTTTTCAGCAACTCCACATCCGCCAAAGTCGAAGCATCAGCATCCACAACTATGCGGCTGGCGCGCACTTTAGTGAAGACAATTTCTAACACCAATTCGCCATTTGTACCCGGTGGCACAGTCAAAGTTTCCAAGTGTTTGTTTAAACTATCGATCGCCACTTCATCCAACCCCGTAGCGCTAACGACTTCTACAGGTGATGTACTCCGCCTGTGCAGCTTTGACTTTGCGCTGGGGGCGCTGGCTAGTGCGAACAATGGATACACCCGCTTCTGTGAGCGATTAAATGTGATGCCGCGTTCTTGTTTTTGTTCCATCCAGTCTGTGCAGCCATTATCTTCTACATAGCCTGTGCTGCCCAATACGCCCAGATATTCCACCGCTTCCGGCATTTCTACAGGAACGTTCATCGAGATGGATTCCGTACCCGGTTCGACGCGCACATCATCGCTGACAGCCACAAAAGCCGTGTACTGCGACAGAAGCTGATACGTTAGCGCCGTTTCTGTCACTGTTTCCACCTCCACCTTAGTTTCGTACTGCACCATCTGATTCATCAAATCTTTGATGCGGTGCCGCCCCCAAAGCTTGGCAACTGCCGGATTTCCAGGATCGGTAAAGTCGAGTTGGTAGGTTTGGACGTACTGGTGTCCGCCTGCGCTAACCCCTTTAATATGAAGCGTTCCAGCTTCGCGATCGCCCTTTTTCCCAAACAGAACCAGCGGTTGTTCGGCAAATAAATCCGGCGCAACTGACGGATAAATTACCGGATTTTCGCCCTCTCCCTGCCAAGTAATTTCCAGATTTACCAACACCGGATTGTTGATTTGCCGGAAAAACTTTTCGACAAATTCCTTAACTGGTTCGTCGTGCCGGATTATCCGGGAGATTCCCCGCCCGATTTCCGCAATGCGATCGAGCAAAAAGCGATTGACGGAACTCCCCGCACCGAAACTGTACAGGCGATTCCCCGATTTGAGATGTTGCTGGACTTCGGCGAGAACTTGGTTTTCGTTGCCGATGTAACCGTCGCTGAGGAATACCACAGTTCGCAAGCGCCCGGATGGTGCGGGAAAATCGATCGCCGCCCGAATTCCGCCCAACATTTCCGTAGCGCCTGAAGCGCTGAGTTTGTTGATATATTCGATCGCCTGTTGTCGATTTTCTGCTGTATTCGGTAGCGGTTGTTTTGACAGTTGTCGCACTTTGTTGGAAAAATCCAGAATCGAGAAAGTATCCGTTGGATTCAGCCCGTTAATAAATTGCCGCAACAATGCCTGACATTGCTGCAAAGGCGCACCGGATTGCGAACCGGAAGTATCGACTAAAAAAACGACATCTTTCGGCACAAGTTCATCGGTTTTGTACTCGATCGCCGGAATCAAGTAAACTGCAAAATGCCCGCCGCGATCGTCCGAATGAGTTAATACCGTCGATTGAGTTTCTCGACCCGCAATTTGATAGCGAACAATCAAATCTTTGTTGGGAATTGTATCTTGATTTGCCAATTTAACGCGCACCATTAGCCCGTTTTTCTGATCGTTTGCTAAAGCAGTTTGGGGGGAGTCGAAATATTCTATTTCCAGTTGGTGGGATGGGGAATTGACATTACGAATCGGTACGCCAGCTTCAATTTCCAGCGTCACGCCGATATCGTGTCCCGATCGCATTCCCGGTGGCAAAATCGGGGCATTAAGGCGCGACGCATCGGGGACAATATCGGTATCGGAATTAACTGTCATTGGGGCTGGGGCGCTACCGCTAGCAGCCGTTTCATCCAGCGGCGTACCGGGAATATATCGCGGCCCGACAACCATCGGAAAAATGAATTCGTAATCGCCAGCTAAAAATTTCAAACTGTCAGTGTAGCGAATAGTGACATCGATTGATTCACCCGGTTTGATGTTGGCGAGGGACTGGGTGAAAATATTATCTCGCTCCTGTTCCAGCAAACCCGCAGTCCGCCCTTCTTGTTTGGCTTTTTCGTAAATTTGTTGGGCTTCTTCGCGTTTTTTGATGCTGCCTTTAATGGTGCGATCGCCAATTTTAATTTCCATCTCATCTACCGCTGCTTCCGCAGGTAGCGGGAAAATATAGACTGCTTCTAATGGCTTGGTGAAAGGGTTTTCAAATTGCTGCGAGACTTCAACTCGCGATAAATTTCCGGCAATTTTTGCTCGGACTTCTGTATGTTTCAGGGGAAAAATAAGTTGTTCTCCCTCTGGGGAACGCACGTATAATCCACTGGTTCGCTCGGTTGGAGATTTCAATGATGGCATAAAAGTAGTCCTCCATAAATGATACATCAAAAGGAACTGCAACACGCATCGTCTCGACTGCCTTGACTCTAGCGATTTCGTTTGGGTTTCAGCGCTTGATTTTATTTTATTTTATTTTATTTTATTTTGTTTTGTTTGCTTTGGATAAAGATTAGAAAGGGAAGCGGGAACGATCGATCTAGAAAAACAACGGATTCCAGTAGGCATCGATCTGTCCTATTAAATAATCGGCTTAGAGAACAGGAATTATGCAAAAAAATCGGTTTTTGGGAAAAATTGTCGCTTTTTCCGAGAAATATTGACGCATAAACCTGGTTTTTGGGTTCTCTAGAGCGTGTTTTCTTGCGTCTTAGAACCCCCCACTACCCCTTAAAAAGAGGGGAGCAAGAGGGTCAAAGTCCCCTTTTTGGAGCTCATAGCGAGCTGGGGGAAAATGTATCCTGTCTTACAGGGTAATGGTAATAGGTAATAGGTAATTGGCTCCAAATGACTAACCCATTACCCATTACCTATTACCAGTTCTTAGATCGAGTTATCACCATAGATCCGGGAGAGCCGATTTTTTGTATACGCTCGAGCAAAAGGACACGACATTGCCGTGTCCCCAGGGGTATCGATTTAGACGGTTAAAAAATCTGCAACATTAATCAGCCCTGTTGACACATTGCTGAGAGTTGCTAACAGTTGACCGGAACTGGTAACTCGGAGCAAAGTAGAATTATTTTCTACAGTAATGCTCAGTTGCGAGAAACTTAAACCGCCTGTCAAGCCGATCGCATCGCGACCATCTTGAAAGTCTAAAATAGTCTCGCGGCCGCTGTCGATACCTAAGATAAATCGATCGTCCCCAGTACCTCCAATCAAAGTATCATTCCCCTCATCTCCAAATAACCAATCGTCCCCAGCACTACCCAGTAAACTGTCTTCGTCCTTGCCGCCATAAAGAGTATCGTTTCCAGCATCACCGTTAACGGTATCCTGACCTTCATTGCCAAACAACAAATCGTTGCCCAAATCACCGCACATCTGGTCTTGAGCGCCAGCGGAGCCGATCGCCAGAGGGCTGCCAATATCCCCGTACATAGTATCTTCTCCGTCGCCACCACAGAGAGTATCGCTGCCCTCATCCCCAAACAGCAGGTCGTTGCCCAAGTCTCCTAGGGCCAAATCATCACCCTTGCCGCCACGCACTGTATCGTTTCCATTACCGCCAGAAAGGGAATCTTCGGCTTCTTGCCCGTTCAGGTAATCATCGCCACTGAGGCCAAATAGCAAATCGCGACCTGTAGAGTCGATGTTTAAAGGGTTAAGAGTACCACCGTATAATGTGTCGTTACCCTCATCGCCAATTAAAGTATCGCTCTGTTTGTCTCCAAAAATTATGTCGTCATCTTTGCCACCGTAAGCAACATCTTCGTTCTTCCCCCCAAAAATTAAATCATCTTTAGCACCCCCGTTGAGGTAATCATCGCCCTCATTGCCAAACAGCACGTCGCTATCTTTGGCAGAGGGAAGAATGGTTATATTTCCTAGATCGATGCTGAGGTAAGATCCGCCATAAATATTGTCATTGCCAGTGAAGCCAACCTCCAAGTCGTTACCATTTAAGCCGTTGATATTGTCATTGGTAATCGAACCCTCCAGAATGTCGTCGCTTTCTGTACCGTTGGTGGTGCTATTTGTTTGGTTGGGGCCGCGAATAGCAGTCGGGCTGGGAAAGGTTATCTGCTTGCAAATGCAATCTTCGTCTTGAGTTTCTGGCGTTGGAGTCGGAGTTGGAGTCGGAGTTTCCGTTGGAGTTGGAGTTGGAGTCGGAGTTTCCGTTGGAGTTGGAGTCGGAGTTTCCGTTGGAGTCGGAGTCGGAGTTTCCGTTGGAGTTGGAGTCGGAGTCGGAGTCGGAGTTTCCGTTGGAGTTGGAGTCGGAGTCGGAGTTGGCGTCGGCGTCGGTGGAGTCGGCGTCGGTGTCGGAGTTGGCGTCGGTGTCGGAGTTGGTGACTCCAAGTCGTCATTTGCGATCGTACCTATGCCCGTCGCTTTAGTAATAGTCGCATTGACAGCGGTGCTGAGGTTGACGTTAAATGTTTCGTCAGTTTCAAACTTAGAATCGCCGTTGACAGCAACAGTAATGGTTTTTGTCGTTTCCCCGGCATTGAAGGTGACGCTGCCTGTGGCCGCCGCGTAATCGCTATCAGCAGTGTTAGCAGTACCATCTGACGTGGCGTAATTGACGGTGACGGGCAAGCTAGAAGCTGCTGAGAGAGTGGCGGTAAAGGTGGCGCTAGCAGTACCCGTATTGCCCTCGGTAACAACTACATCATCGATCGAGATACTAGGAATATCATCATTGGTGATGGTAGCAGTGGCGGTGCTGGTGGTGACAGTCGAACTTTCTGGCGCTGCGGTCAAATTTGGGTTGCTGAGGGTGACGGTAATTGTCTCGTCAGGTTCAACTGCGGTTTCGCCCAAGACATCCACAGCAATAGTTTTAGTTGTTTCGTTGGCGGCAAAGGCGATCGTCCCTGTGGCGGTAGTAGCCCCGGCAGCATTGATATTATTGTAGTCTGGGCCGTTGCTCGCGGTACCAGCGATCGCATAATTTACTGTACTCGCTACCCCCGTGCCGCCGCTGCGAGTGACGGTGAAAGTGACGGGTTGAGTGCCGGAGTTGCCTTCAATTAAAGAACCTGTCGCTGGATTTGTGAGTGCGATCGCATAAGCAATCGAGTCATTGGCTGCAATAGTCACCGTAGCATTGCTGCTGGCCGGTGCGATCGCATAATTCCCATTTCCCAAATTCAGTCGCAGCGTTTCTGCAACCTCCGGTATAGCGTCATCAAACGGAGTCAGAATCACATCCACAAAGCTTTGCCCGTTGGGAATAGTGACGGGAAAGGTACTGCCCAGATTGTAATCTGCAGCAACGGCGGTGCTACTGGCATCAATAGCGAGATTCACCGTCAAATTACCGACTGTGCTATCACTGCGGCTAACGCGGAAAGTGCCTGTGTCGATCGGGTTTTCCGAGGCTGAATTATCGAACGCGGTGATGCTCACAATCTGCTGTACTTCAACAGCGCCGATGTCAACAGCAATGCCAGAAGGCCGAGTTAAGCCACGCTGATCCGTAGCAGGTGCGATCGCGCTGTTACCCGCCTCGATCGCGGGGCTACCTGCATTCAGTGCGTGCGTCTGCGTCAGGCCGCCGTTATTTGCCAGTGCTGCTAGATTCGGATTGATGGGAGTGGCAGCAGTGCCTACTAGATCGCCATTAACACCGTTTGTGAAGCCACCACCAGTACCGTTGCCAATTAAGTTATTGCCCTCACTTGTAAATGTGCCGTCTACATCGGGGTTTAACAGAGCCGTATTCCCAGCAATGATGGTGTTGCGGACGTTTGCCGTCAAGGTATTGAAGATGCCCCCGCCTTGGTTTGTGGCACTATTGAGAGTAAGAGTGCTACTTCTCAGATCCAGCGTACCCCCATTTCTGATCGCGCCAAAGTTAGTTGCCGTGTTCGCAGAAAACGTACTGTTGGTAATGGTTGCCGCGCCGCTGTTGACAATGCCGCCGCCGTTTTGTGCGGCCTGGTTGCCATTGAACGTGCTGCTGGTGACACTTAATGGCTGGGCATCGTTTCTGATCGCACCGCCATCAGCCGCCGAAATGTTGTTAGTGAAAGTGCTGTCAGCAATGCTTAACAGTTCGCTCCCGCCTCGGTGGTAAATCGCGCCGCCACCGTCGGTATTTTGGGAACTATTGCCACTAAACGTGCTGCCAGTAATGTTTACTGTACCGCTATCGATCAGGATGGCACCTCCGCCTTGGCTAGCTGCCGTTGCTGTGTTTTCGGTAAAAATGCTGTTAACAATGTTTAAAATACCGCCACCCTGCCTGATCGCGCCGCCGCCGAAACCGTTGACTGTATTGGCAGTAAAGGTGGAACCGGTTATTGTGACTGTGCCGCTGTTGTTGAAAAGGGCAGCCCCTCCTCCAGCGGTGTTGCTGGAAAAGTTAACGCTGGTAAGGTTTAGGGTAACGCCGAAGCCGTTATTAATGCCGCCAGTGCCGTTAGCAAAGGTGAGGTTAGAGATGCTAACAGGGCCGGTAGTAGTGGTTAGTATCTGCACTGCGTTGTTACCGCTAACAGTTAAGTTAGCTGCAACAGGGCCGTTCAGACTGACGCTTTCATTAATAGCTGGCAGCGTTGTAGCTAGGGTAATTGTGCCAGTAATGCCAGTCAGGTCAATAGTATCTACGCCTGGAGTAGCATTGGCTTGGGTAATCGCATCTCGCAGCGAGCCTGAGCCGGAGTCGTTGGTGCTGGTGACTGCAAAAAAAACTAAAACGCGATCGTAATTTGCGATCGCCTCTTGGGTGAATGCCAAAGGTGTCTCAATCGAACCAATTGTTACCTCTAAATCCCAGTCACCGCCTAATGCAGCACTTCCTGTCAGGTTTTTGGAGGCGGCGATGTCTGCACCTGTGAGTTGATTGAGGCGTTGCAAAAACGATCGCCCCGCTATCGGTGGGGCGATTTCTGCCGCCACGTTGCAACCGTACAGGAGGATATCGGCGTTAGGGGCTAAGGCTTTTTTCCACTGCTGAAGTCGATCGCCGTATTCGTCTATGTTGTCAGAATTTAGCTGAATTGACCCCAGTTGCAAATTTCCAGGCCCGCCGTGAGAAACAATGTGAACAGCGTCCAGATCGCTGTAGCTAGCTAATAACTCTGTAATTTGCTCGACTCCATCCCCCGCCCGATCGAGTATAAATATCTCTTTCCTTGGTTCGGCGCTTGGTGCAAGGCTTTGATAATCTTCAACCGTTGGGTCAATGACAACTATTTGCGTAATTTTTTCCATGATAAATTTTCCTCGTAGATGCAAGGGAAATGGAGCTTAAAAGCGGCGATCCTCTTGCCAAAAGAATTCAAATTAGTATTGACTAATAATTATTTGAATCCACTAGCTAGGTTTGGGAAAGCTGGTAAAAGGCAAGATATAATGCTTAAGTCATAAGCAGCTTAGAGTCTTACTAAGACAACACCTAGAGCAAATTTGTTCCCAAGCGTAAAAATTAGTCAGTAAATATAGCTATCGAGTCGATCGCGCATTCGATCCCCGACTTCTTTAAGAAATCGGGGATCTGTTCTGTTTATTCAGGTGGGTTTACTTATTTGGAGATACTAGCGAGAATGCTTTCCATCTCAGAAAGCTCGACCGCCCCGGAGAAAGTTTGACCGTTCATAATAAAGAAGGGAGTCCCTTGAATGCCCAGTTGTTGAGCGAGTTGCACGTCTTTGGCAATGGCGGCTTCGGCAGCGGGGCTGTTGCGATCGGTGTTGAATTTATCTAATTTTAGATTGAGCTTTTGGGCGATCGATGCGTACAATGGCTCGCCTAACTCTTTCTGCCCTTCAAACAAAGCGCTGTAGTATTCCCAGAATTTGCCCTGCTGTTGGGCAGCCCAAGCTGCTTTAGCTGCTGGCAGCGCTTGAGGGTGAATTGAAGTCAAGGGAAAATGCTTGTAAGCTAAAGTAACTTTGTCCTGGTGTTTTGCCATAAACTGCTTGACAGTATCGTGAGCGCGCGCGCAAAACGGACATTGAAAGTCAGAGAATTCTAAAAGTACAATCTGCTGCGAAGCTGATCCCGTGCTAGGAGCATCCCCGATCGCAGATTTGGGATTAGTTTTCATCTCCTGCAAAAATGATTCCTGCGCTGCTTTGAGAGACTGCTGCTGCTGTTGCTGGTACGCTTGTACCGAATCTAAAATTACTTGCGGGTTTTCGCGGATAATCTGCAAGACTTGCTCTTTCAACTTGGGATCGGCTGAATTTCCAGCCGCTGACTGCGCGGGGGAACAACCGATAAATACCAGGCAACCTGCGAGGAGTGCAGCGAAGCAGAAGGCTTGCTGGCTGCGGAGTTTTCGCCAAATAGTGGATAGGTTCATCTTTTATTTCTCATTCACGGCAACACTTAATCCTACATTTAATTTTGCGGAGTGTCAGGTGTACCGCTGTTGACTGCTGTGCAGCTATTTTTAGCTGTGACCAATAATTAGTCATTGGCAATCGGTAATTCGTAGTCGGTAATTGGCAATGAATGTTAATCACCCGAACAGCTACGAACCCAATAATTAAGATTTAAATCTTCGGGATTTATTATAATATTATGTCCCCTCGAACCACCGCAATCAAACAGGTTTTTAATGAGGACTTGAGTCCTCCAACAGCCAGTCGATTTTAGATTTTAGATTTTAGATTTTAGATTTAAAAATTGACTCCACAGATGAAGCTGGGAGCTGGAAATTAGGTGTAAAATTTTTCGCTTGTCAACAGTCAACAGTCAACAGTCAACAGTCAACAGAAGCTTATGAGGACTCAAGTCCTCACTAGAAATGCGATCGCGGTTATTTTACAGGACTAGATATAAAAAATAAAAGGACGATCGCCCGGGCGGTCGTCCTTTTATTTGCTGCACGTAGTATCAGCTTTGAAACTTGTGTGAATCCGAGACTATTTGCGGTTGTTGAGCCATTTAGCAGCAACTATTCCCAAAATACCCGCCACAATTGGATTTCCCAAAAACTTCATCAAACTTGGCTGTTCTGCCAGCACTTCTCGGAAAATATCCGGGTGATTGTGATAGGTAAACGAGGCAAGCTTGGTAACATCGTCAGCATTCATGCGGCTGGCGTGGTGAGTAGAAAGTCCTAGCTGCTTTTCTAATTGGCGATCGTCCAATCCTCTCTTGCCCAAATGCTTGAAGAATTCCCGCGCCACATCGTCGAGTTCGTTTGGCTTAATTTGGGCGATCGCCTTTTGCAATTCCGGTTCCAACTGAGCCGGCGGGAGAGAGTCGTGATTCAGAGAACGCCCGAATAATTGTTTGCGCTGATCGGGCGAAGTTCTCTGAGCAAAATCGTCAAAATTTTCGTACTCTTCACCGGTTGTCTCCGGCATCGTTTCTCGATCTCCCTGGGCCAAATCGCTCATGATTTGACGCTTGTAATTATCGCTGCTACTCATGGTAAATCTCTTCCTATCTAAACAACAGTTCTGTCTCTAATTGAAATAACTTCGCATTGAAAAAACTGCCGAATATTAAACCGTCGCGCGGCTATCATTAAAGCTTGCTAACCAGGTCAAGACTTGTATTCAATTTGATTTGATTGCTGGTCGTACTTAGCCGTCAAAATCAGTTTTTTATCAGGAGCGTAAACCAAAACACTTACATCCTGATTTGGGAAATTGCGGTGAAAACCTTGTGCTAAAGATTTGGCCAAATCTTTCACTTCTGTAGGGCGGACTTGGGAGGTAATTACCACTCCCAATTTGTTATTGTCGCGCACGTAAGCATCCTGAACCAGACCCTTAGCCGTCTTTGTTACCCATTGACCAAAATCTTGACCGGCAGCGGTATTGCCGCGTTCTAGCTGCGCGTAATAACCCTGACTACCGCCAATTGCTACAGGTACATTAGTCGGTTTTTGGGCTGAAACGCTGGGCGCGCAGGCAGTAGTAACAGCCAGCATTAATACCAAGAGTAGGCCCGCAATTATTTTGCGACTCTGCTGCAATAAACTCACCTTTTTTCCTCCGTTCTGAAAACAATTTGAAGAATTGAAAGGGTCAGGTTGCTCGACCCTTTCAATTAGTATTAGGCTTAGTCTAGTTTCTTTTTGAGCTCATCTTTTACATCTTCGATGGCGTGACCAGCTTCAGCTTTGGCCTGCTTGGCTTTGCCTTCTGCTTTATCCTTCGGGTCGCCAGTAACATTGCCTAGGGCTTCTTGAGCTTTGCCTGCGATGTTGTCGCCAGTTGCCTTTGCTCTATCTTCATTGCTCATGGTTTTCTCCCTATCTGTATCTAATCAGACATTTTTTACTTAATAAACTCATCATAGGTAACTAGGAGCTGCGTTGCACTCTACCTCTAGGAAGAAAGAATGAAGAAAAAATGAATAGGGAAGATAAAAAAGTTATTTTTCGGTCTTGGACAGACTGCCACTTTCATATTTACCAGTTGTTTTTACCGTTTCTGCTGGCTGCAATGAAGTATTTCTGTGAAAAAACTCGTCGATCGTCACCCGTGCGTCCAAGACAATTTTTTTAAACAAAAAAATTAAAATTATAATGTTTTTATTCAATTCTGCTTTGTACCTTCAAAAAGCGAGTGTGGGCAAGACAGCATCTTACCCACACCCTACAAAAATCCCTATGAGTTTTAATCTACCTTGTGAGGACATTCTTCATCTATTTTGTGCTGAAGCTCTTCTTTCAACTGTTCCACAGCGTGCATAGTTTGAGCATCTTTTTGTTTGTGATCGGTGAGGGATTTTTCTGTTTCCTCTCCGAGCAATGTTTCCCTGGATTTTGGTAGCGTTACTTGAGTGGCGGTGTCAGTATGGGTCGCGTTTTCTTCAATATTCATTTGTCTTGACCCTATTGTTGGTAAAATTTATTTTTAACAAGGCTAGTTACATTAACCTTATGTTTATAGTAACGCTAATCGGGAAGCCTTCCCTCTGCCTGAAGATAGATAGGGAATAGATAGTATTTGGTAATTGTACAATAAGAAAAATTAGGGAGACTTCCACCTGCCGGAAGAATGATATGGGAAAGGGATGAGTACGTGAGTGCGTGAAATTATTGATGACTCACAAGGCTATCCCCTGAATGAGTTGGGGAGAGGGGAGGGCGGGAGATGGGGAGAATTTTTCTGCGGCGCGCGCCTTAAGTGGCAAATGTTGTTGGATGAGGCTGTTTCGACATCCGTAAAAGATGAAGAGAGAAATAGGGGACTGGTTAGTGCAGACTTAAGTCTATGCTGAGAGTTTGACCGTTAAAATCCACAAGGTACAGCAATTCGCAAGTTGTGTGGCGATCGGGTTAAATAATCTGCTAAACAAGAGTTAGCGTCAAGGCTAACTTCCTGCCGGATGGAACTAAAATTTCTGTTATTAGTAAAAATTATCTAAAACCCTATGGGAGCAAGGAGCAGTAACCCCCTCGAAGCAGTCGGCCCGACTCGTGAGCCGATCAAAATAGGCGTTTTGCATTCGCTGACGGGCACGATGTCCATCAGCGAAATTTCTGTTAAAGACGCAACGCTGTTGGCTGTTGAGGAAATTAATGCGGCGGGAGGGGTACTCGGACGCCCATTGGAAGTGGTGATAGAAGATGGAGCCAGCGATTTGCAGACTTTTGCTCAAAAAGCTAAGCAATTGCTCCTAGAAGCGCGGGTGGCGGTGGTATTTGGCTGTTGGACTTCGGCGAGCCGCAAAGCTGTACAGCCGGCTTTCGAGCAGGGCAAAGGATTGCTGTTCTATCCGGTGCAGTATGAAGGGCTAGAACAGTGTCCGAATATTTTCTACACTGGTGCTGCTCCTAATCAACAGATTGTGCCTGGGGTGAATTACTTGCTGGCACAGGGGAAGCGGAAAATTTTTCTGTTGGGTTCGGATTATATCTTTCCCTGGACGGCAAATCTGATTGTGAAAGCTCAACTGGCGGCACTCGGGGGAGAGTTGGCGGGGGAAGTGTATCTGCCCCTGGGTTCTAGGGAAGTGGGCGAGGCGATCGCACATATCTTAGCAGTGAAACCAGATGCTATTCTCAACACTCTCAACGGCGACAGCAATGTGGCTTTTTTCCAAAAGTTGCGGGAAGCTGGCGTGAAACCTGAGGATTTGCCGGTGATGTCGGTCAGCGTAGCAGAAGAGGAAGTGCGGGCGATCGGGCCGTCCAATATTGCCGGACATTTGGTGGTTTGGAACTATTTTCAAACGGTGGATACACCGGAAAATCGTAAATTTGTCAAGGCTTATAAAGCCCGATACGGGGAAAATCGAGTCACGGATGACCCGATCGAAGCAGCTTATTTCGGCGTTTATCTGTGGAAGCAAGCAGTAGAAAAAGCTGGTTCTACAAATGTGGTTAAAGTCAGGGCGGCTGCTAAAAGTATGGAGTTTGCAGCGCCTTCGGGCAAGATAAAAATAGATGCCCAAACGCAACATACCTGGAAAACAGTGCGGATTGGTCAGGTGAGGTTGGACGGTCAAATTGAAGAGATTTGGAATTCGGGCGTACCGGTGCAGCCAGATCCTTTTCTCAAGGGCTATCCTTGGGCGGCGGCACTGGCTCCGAAGCAGATTTCTTTGGGAACTCGGGCTTCTTTGATCGGGCTGTTTGTCATCTTGGTACTGATAACTTGGATGGCGGTGGGAGTCGGGTGGATGGGTTCTGTGGAGATGAAGAACTATTTGCTGACAATAGAGGCTGCCTCAGCTCCGGCGGCGGGGGTTCCTGAGGCAGCAATGGCGGTGCTGGTGCAGCAAACTCTGGCTTTGGTGAGCCACACTCAGCACTGGCTGCTGGGGGCTTTGGTTTTGAGTTCGATCGCGGGGATAGTGGGTTTTGTGTCGGTGTCGGCAATTATTCGGAATCTCGGCTTGCTGCGGCAAACTGCTGAACAGATGGCGAGCGGTGATTTGACGGCTCGATCGCCAGTTGTTTCTAATGACGCGATCGGGGTGCTATCTTCTACTCTCAATACAATGGCTCAGCAAATTAGCAATTTGCTCAACGGTTTGGAACTGCGGCAGCGGCAGCTAGAGGAACGCTCGGTCGAATTGGAAGTCGCTAAGAATGCTGCAGAAGCTGCCAACCGGGCGAAAAGCACATTTTTGGCAAATATGACTCACGAGTTGCGGACGCCCTTAAATGCGATTATCGGCTACAGCGAGCTGCTGCAAGAAGAGGCTCTGGAACTCGGCGAAGAAGAGTTTGTGATGGATTTGGCAAGCATTAATATGGCAGGCAAGCAGTTGCTCAGCATTATTAGTGACATTCTGGATATTTCTAAAATTGAAGCAGGAAAGATGACTCTTTTCTTGGAGACTTTTGAGGTGTTGAATTTGATCGAGCAGGTTGTGACTACTGTTCAACCCCTGCTAGGGAAAAATGGCAACACTTTGATCGTGAATTGCGATCCCAATATTGGCACGATCTACTCCGATTCGTCGAAGCTGCGGCAAGCGCTGTTGAATTTGGTCAGCAATGCTGCTAAGTTTACCGATCGAGGCAAAATTACTATTAATGTCTGGAAGGAAAAAGGGGAAGTTTTGCCGATCGACAATTCCGAAGAACTCTCGCCAGATCCTTCTCTGTGTCAAAAGCCTTCGATCGTGTTTCAAGTCAGCGATACCGGCATTGGCATGACTGAGGATCAGGTGTCGAGGCTGTTCGGAGCTTTCACCCAAGCGGACGATTCTACTACCCGCAGATACGGCGGCACCGGTTTGGGGCTGACAATTAGCCGGAAGTTTTGCCAGATGATGGGCGGGGATATTACGCTTGAAACCGAGTTTGGTTGCGGTTCTACTTTTACGATCGGGTTGCCGGTTGTGGTAAAAAGCCAGCAAGAAGCGTCGCCCGATCGAGAAATCGCAGAAATGCAGGCCGTGTCTTCCCAAGAGTTAGAGACGAGTGTGGCGGCGATAGAAGCCAAGCAAAAAGAAGTGCGATCGCCAGCGCTGGAGCTGCCCGATGCTGCTACTGTCCTAGTGATTGACGACGATCCGGACGCGCGGGATTTGATGACCCGCTGCTTGTCGAAAGAGGGATTTCGGGTGCGATCGTCGGCTAGCGGCCAAGGGGGGCTTCTGTTGGCTAAGGAGTTGTTGCCGGACGCGATTATTCTGGACGTGATGATGCCGAGTATGGACGGCTGGGCGGTGCTGTCGGCGTTGAAAGGCGATCCGGATTTGGCTGATATTCCGGTGATTATGATAACTTTTTTGGACGACAAAAATCAGGGTTTGGAATTGGGAGCGGCGGAATATTTGGAGAAGCCTTTAGATTACAAGCGCTTTGCTGCTTTATTGAGCAAATATCAGGGTGTGGGGAAGTAGTTAGTTGACTGTTGGCAGGGGTTATTAGTTATTAGTTATTGGTAGCAGATAATAACTAACAACTAACAACTAACAACTAACAACTGACTAATTAATCTAAGAAGCCCATTAATGCCGAGCTATCGTCAATTTCGTTTGAGGCAATAGGGCGGTTTCCTCCCATTGTGGAGTAAACTTCATCAATGTGCAGAGTGCTGATGCCAATAGGGCGGGCACCGGACATACTGAACATTTCGCTGACTTGCATGGCGCTAGAGCCGATCGGGCGATTGCCGAGTGTAGCAACCACTTCAAAGTCGCTGGATTCGACCGGGCGATTGCCTACAGTGCCGTAGGTTTCACTGAGGTGCAGGGTGCTAGTGCCGATCGGGCGGTTCCCCGAGATCGAGACGGTCTCGCTGATGGTAAAATCGTCTGGGCCGACGGGACGGTTGTCATGCATGAGTTGCGGCCGATAAAGTTGAATTCCTGTTGCTTTGGCATCAGTGGGCTCTGTCGCTTGGCTTTTGGAACTGCCTTTGCCGCGGCGGACGATCGCTTTGCCTTTGCCTGTACCTGTACTGCTCGTATCCATAATTCTTTTCCTCGCTTATTGCTGTTGATTGCTGGGTTCGGACAACTGCTTTTGTGGGCTTTCTGCTTTCTATTTCGGCCGATGATTAAAATAATATTACAAAGTCTAACTATTTTCTGAACGAATTGCAGTATCTCTGCATTTTTGTTAAAATTTATGGGTAATAGCTACATTTTCCTATGGTAACTGCGGCAGCATCTTTTCAATTGCAAGCGCCCTTCCAGCCCACAGGCGACCAACCGCTAGCGATCGAGCAACTTGTCAAAGGCATCGAAGCGGGCGATCGATTTCAAACCTTACTCGGTGCCACAGGTACGGGCAAAACCTTCTCCATTGCCTCGGTGATTGAAAAAGTTGGCAGACCCACCTTAGTCCTAGCACACAACAAAACCCTGGCAGCTCAACTGTGCAACGAACTGCGAAATTTTTTCCCGAACAATGCAGTCGAATACTTTGTCAGTTATTACGACTACTACCAACCTGAAGCATACATTGCTGTCACCGATACTTTCATTGAGAAAACGGCAGCAATTAACGACGAGATAGATATGCTGCGGCACTCCGCCACGCGATCGCTCTTTGAACGCCGCGACGTAATTGTAGTTGCTTCAATTAGCTGCATCTACGGTTTGGGAATGCCCGCAGAATACCTGAAAGCTGCTATTCCTTTGCAAGTAGGAATGGAAGTCAACCAGCGGCAAGTTTTGCGCGATTTAGTCAACGTCCAATACACCCGCAACGATATAGATTTAGGCAGAGGGAAATTTCGCGTCAAAGGCGATGTTTTGGAAATTGGCCCCGCTTACGAAGATAGAATTATTCGCGTCGAATTCTTCGGCGACGAAATCGATGCCATTCGCTACGTTGACCCCGTAACAGGTAAAATCCTGCAAAGTACAACCGCTTTAAATATTTATCCAGCCCGCCACTTTGTGACGGCAGAAGATAAATTAGAGGCAGCTTGCCAAGGAATAGAACTCGAATTAGAAGACCGGCTGGCAGAATTTGAAAAAGAGGGTAAACTATTAGAAGCTCAGCGGTTGGAACAGCGCACCCGCTACGATTTAGAAATGCTGCGCGAGGTAGGTTACTGCAACGGAGTAGAAAATTATTCGCGGCATTTAGCCGGAAGAAATGCCGGGGAACCGCCAGAATGTTTGATTGATTATTTCCCGAAAGATTGGATGTTGGTGATAGATGAATCCCACGTCACAGTGCCGCAAATTCGGGGGATGTACAACGGCGACCAAGCGCGGAAAAAAGTATTGATCGAACACGGTTTCCGCTTGCCCAGCGCGGCAGATAACCGCCCTTTAAAAGCAGAGGAATTCTGGGCAAAAGAGAATCAGTGCATCTTTGTTTCTGCTACGCCTGGGGATTGGGAAATGGAAATATCTGAAGGCAGAGTTGCAGAGCAAGTAATTAGGCCTACCGGAGTAGTAGATCCGACAATTTTTGTGCGCCCGACGGAAGGACAAATTGACGATTTGTTGGGCGAAATTAAGGAGAGAGTAAGTCGGGACGAGCGAGTTTTGGTGACGACTTTAACCAAGCGGATGGCGGAGGATTTAACCGAATATTTGCAGGAAAGGGCGATTAGAGTTCGGTATTTGCACTCGGAAATTCAGTCTATTCAACGCATCGAAATTATCCAAGATTTGCAAGATGGTAAGTTTGATGTATTGATTGGTGTTAACTTGCTGCGGGAAGGTTTGGATTTGCCGGAAGTTTCGCTGGTGGTAATTTTGGATGCGGATAAAGAGGGGTTTTTGCGTTCGGGACGTTCGTTGATTCAAACGATTGGAAGGGCGGCGCGGCACGTTCAGGGACAGGCTATTTTGTATGCGGATAATTTGACGGATAGTATGGTTAAGGCGATCGACGAAACCGATCGCCGCCGGGGGATTCAGCTAGCGTACAATAAGATGCACGGGATTACGCCGCAGCCGATCGCCAAAAAGCGATCGAGTAATGCGATTTTGGCATTTTTGGATGTGTCGCGCAAGCTGAATTCTCAGCAGTTGGAGGAGGTTTACGAACAGGTAAACGAGTTATCTTTGGATGAGATTCCTCAGTTAATCGGGCGGTTGGAAGCGCAGATGAAGGCGGCGGCGAAGAAGTTGGAGTTTGAGGAGGCGGGTAAATTGCGCGATCGGATTAAGCATTTGCGGGATAAGCTATTGGGACATTAAGCTTGTTGTCAGGGAATTGAGGGGAGTTTTTAACCGCAGATGCACGCAGATAAACGCTGATGAATTGCTTAAGTCTGCGACTTTGCAGAGTTTTTGCAGGAAAAACAGGAAAAAGTGCGATCGTATTAAGCATTTAGGTGAAGTGCGGTCGCCCTTTACCATTGTCCTATTTTTTGGATGGGAAGGGCGATCGGACTTTCTATTAGATTCCTAGTCTGTCGGCTGCATATTCGCGATCGTCACAATCTGCATTTGATGAACCATCGTTATCCCAGTCATTTGGCTGCCAATCACGTTCGCGCCTCAAGTCATCTATTTCTTGTTGCTGTTCAAGGACTTTTTGCTCAAAGGATTGGATAGTTTTATCCTTAGCTTTGATAGTTTCATCCTGTGCTTCGTTTTCCTCAAGCAGACTGCGGTTCCACTGCGCCAAAGCGCGGTTCGACTTCGCCAAAGCGCGGTGTGACTCCGCCAAAACAGAGAGGGTTTTCTTAGTCCGCTGAAGGTTGGTGTACAACGACTCGCATTGTGGAGTATAATTATGGGACATATATTTCAAAAGTTACGTTGACTTGTGGTGGTCTGAAGTTGAGATGTCAAACCACCGTGAGTTCGCTAGCTAAAGCAAGGCCTCTGTCTGAATCGTTACTTCAGGCGGGCCTTTTCCGTATCAGATATGATTTGCTATTGCAAAAACTACAAGACATTAAAGCTTTGTCTTTCTTACACTTGGGAATGTGAGGAAGTTTTGTTTGAGCTTGTATTTTAAGAATTTACCACTCGTTCGTTGAATTGTCAAGCGAGTAATAAGACCGTTTGTTTTCTTTATTACGGAGATTTAAACATCCGATTGCCCACATCCGATGCCGCTTTAATCTAATAGGCTTGAATAGTGCAGTCTACCGGGCTATGGGTAAAGTGGATGCCAACTCAACCTCAATTTGCCGACATCCGATGCCGCTTTAATCTAATAGGCTTGAATAGCGCGGTATACCGGGCTATGGGTAAAATGGATGCCACAATTAACCTAAATCTCTATTAAGAATTGAAACGTGAGTGAATTGATTGCGGGCAGATAGGGCAAGGGTTTCAGAAATATAAAAAAAAGGTCGATCGCCCTTAACACCACCCAAACCAACTACTTGCTCAATACCGCAGCATCGGTACTGCTAGCAAAAGCCGGACGAATAAATTCCTCCTTCTCTTCCAACGTGATGTAACCCTTATCTACAGCTAGCTGCATCACTTCCTGAAGAAAACCTCTCAGCACATCTAATACGTGAGTGCGATCGAATTCAAAATGCTTTTCCCAGCAGGAAGTCCCAAACTTTCTCAAAGTACAGCTAATGCGATCGTCCCTGGGAAGCAACCTAATCATGAACCAACTCTCAGGAAAATCTATTGATATTTTTTGACCTTGCGATAGCTTAGCAATTTCCTGTGGAAAGTTATCTTCTATCATCATGGAAATATCTAAATCTAAAAATACCTCTATTTTCTCCTCACCTATTTCTATTAAAACTTTATGGTCGCATTCAAAGCAGAAACGTCGCCATCCCATTTCAAAATGAGAAAGCTCTCCCAATGGATCTTCGGGAGGCTCTGCGTAGTTTTCTAAGAAAGGCTCGGCTAATTTAAAATTAAATTTTTGACTGCTATTCATCGCTGCTCCTCCTATTTAATTTTCGTAGAATTACCCCATTTAGTATAGGATAACCACAATTCAGAGTTCCATCAATATTCCTTTGAATAAAAGCGCGACTGACGTTCTCAGTTATAGTTCCATTGGGATGGTAAACTCTACCAATAAAACGCTGAAAATCAATGATGTATTGACCTCGATATTTAGGTATTAATTGCTCAGCTATTATCCAATCCTCTGAATCTAGCCATTGTCCTTGGTCATCTTTAGTGCTTGCAGCTCTTCCCATAAGTTCATTGGGTTTAAGTTTGGGGCCGTGATGACGAGCAATATGGTCGTAAGCTTTCGTTGATTTAGGATTGTTCCATTGGGGTTCTGTTCCTCTACCTGTCCATTCACAGCCGCTGCCAACTTCTACGCTTGAGTCTATTATATCCTGTTCTATAATTTCTGCCACTTCTCTATTTTCTGTATGAGTACAACATAAATGATATTAAAAAAGTGGTAAGTTGGGTTTTGTTACCTCAACCCAACCTACTAATAAACTTACGGTGTCGGATTCGGATACTTAGCGTGCACCGCATTGATTTCCGCTACGATCTCCTTATCCAAATTCACCTCCAAACTACCGATATTTTCCTCCAACTGTTCGAGGCTGGTTGCACCGATAATAGTGCTAGTTACAAACCAGCGCGATCGCACATACGCCAAAGCCATCTGCGCCGGACTTATCCCGTGTTTCCGCGCAATCTCAACATACGCTTTCACCGCATCGTTCAGATTAGTTTTATCGTAACGCTGACCAAATCCCGCGAATAAAGCCAACCTAGAATTTTCGGGAATTCCATTCAAGTATTTACCCGTTAACAGCCCAAATCCCAAAGGACTGTAAGCCATCAATCCCACATTCTTAAATCGGCAAGTTTCTGCTAAATTTAGGTGAAACGTCCGATTGCTCAAACTGAAAGCATTCTGAATCGAAACAACTTTCGGCAAGCCGTGTTTTTCAGCCAACGTGCAAAACTCGCAAACTCCCCAAGGCGTCTCGTTACTCAAACCTAAATAGCGGATTTTGCCAGCTTTAATCAAGTCAGAAAATACCTCTAACTGTTCCAAAATCGGGACTGTTTCGTGCTCTTGCGCGATGTCGTAATCCGGCGCGCCAAATAAGGGGACGTAGCGATCGGGCCAGTGGATCTGATACAGGTCGATGTAGTCAGTTTGCAAGCGCTTCAGGCTGTCATTCAGGGCTTTTTCGACATTTGGGCGATCGATCTGATTTTTCCCTTCCCGAATCCACTTTAATCGAGTGCTTCTGCCCGCCACTTTAGTAGCTATAATGACTTTATCCCGCTGCTGCTTCGCCAACCATTCGCCGATATATTCCTCTGTTTTGCCCTGAGTTTCCGGTTTTCCAGGGACGGGATACATTTCTGCCGTATCGATAAAGTTGATGCCTCTATCGATCGCAAAATCGAGCTGTTGGGCCGCTTCTGCAACGGTGTTCTGCTGACCGTAAGTCATCGTACCCAAACAAATTTCAGATACTGATAAGTCGCTGTCGCCGAGTTTTTTGTATTCCATGATTGCGATTGCTTGCTGCAAAAATATCTGTTTCTATCTTAGCGAAAAACTTTCACATGACTTACGCAAGAGAGCAAAAAACCCCGGTTTATCGTTGTCACATTCGATATCGGATGACCAAATAACGTGACAAAACCGGGTTTTTGCGTAAGTCCTGTTTCATTTATTTGATGACTCACAAAAAAGTACGTAAAGCGCAGCTATTCCGTAAAAACTCTCCCTTTTCCCTGTTTTACTCTCCGCCGTCTGCGGTTAAAATATTTTAAATGCTATCCGCACTAAAATGTTAATATAAAGAATTATGCCTCGATAGTTTATGAGTAACCGCCCGCCCAAAGTTCCGTTTGTAAACTTTTCCTTGCAACACCAACCAATCCAATCGCAAATAGCAGCAGAAATTGGAAAAATAATCCAGAAAGGAGAGTTTATTTTAGGTCAAGCACTCGCGGAATTTGAAACAGCATTTGCAGCAGCTTCTGGAGTAAAATACGGCGTAGGAGTGGCTTGCGGAACTGATGCGATCGCTCTGGGACTCCAAGCTTGGGGCATTAATCCGGGCGACGAAATTATCATGCCCGCTAACACTTTTATCGCCACCGCGATCGCCGTGCTCCAAGCCAAAGCTATACCTATTCTTGTAGATTGCGACCCGGAAACCGCCCTGATTGACCTCACAGCAGCCGAAACAGCAGTTACCTCGAAAACTAAAGCAATTATCCCCGTACACCTTTACGGTCAAATGGTATCGCCCCGGCAGCTTTTAGATTTTGCGAAGCGCCACGATTTGATCGTATTTGAAGATGCCGCCCAAGCGCACTTAGCCGAAAGAGAAGGATACCGCGCGGGTTCCATTGGCAAAGCAGCAGCATTCAGCTTTTATCCCAGCAAAAACCTCGGTGCTTTTGGCGACGGCGGGATGTTAATTACTAACGATGCAGAGCTCGCAGAAAAAATGCGAACTCTCCGCAATTACGGAGCACAAAGCAAATATTTACACACAGAAATTGGTACCAACAGCCGCCTCGACAATTTGCAAGCGGCCGTGCTAAATGTTAAATTGCCTTACTTAGAAAAATGGAATCGCGATCGCACCGACGCCGCCCAACACTACAATACTCTACTAGAACCCTTGAAAAACAAAGGTATTGTACCGATCGCCAACCACAGCAGCAGCGGTCACATTTATCACCTATATGTTATCCAAATTACTGAGGAAAGCTCGATCAACCGCAACACCCTTCAGGAAAAACTCGCCCAAAACGGCATTCAAACAGGTATACACTATCCCGTACCTTGTCACCTGCAACCCGCCTACCAAAATTTAGGCAATCGGGGCGACTTCCCCCGCGCCGAAACCCTGTGCCAACAAATTTTATCATTGCCAATGTATCCCGGATTGAGCAATACTCAGATCGAGCAAGTTGTTCGGGCGATCGTACTATCATTGAATTGCTAATTGTTCGTAAAACTTATGCTGCAGGTGTTTCAAGCAGTAAGGTGCGGTTCTCAAAGCGTTTTTGTGGGAAATTAACAATTCTTTAACTGACAGTTCAAAACCCCACACCGTTGCGAATCCAGCGCGGCAACCTCAAAACTTCTCAAACCATGCACATCCAGCGCCGAATTCGGATTGTTTTCAAGCGATACTTCCTGGCGGAAGGTATCGCGGTACTCCTAGTGCTGCTGTACGCCCCCCTGCTAGTACACTGGTACGACGGCTGGCTCAACAAAAATATCAGCATCGAACACGAATATTTCAGCCACGGACTAATTGGTTTGCCCTACGCAGCTTATATTGCTTGGACGAACCGAAAGTGCTGGCGCCGGTTGCCCAACTCACCCCATCCTTTGGGAGGCTTTTTGCTGGTACTAGCCACCCTTTTTTATCTGAGTCGCTTGAGCGATTTAGTAAATTTATCCCTGCCAATAATGCTAGTCAGCATTTGCTTATCTTTAAAAGGAATTCCCGGCTTGCAATTGCAGGGGATGCCGCTTTTATTCGTATTTCTCGCCTCACCAAACCACATTCCTTACCTGATAGAACCCTACGCCTTGCCGTTGCAGCAATTCATTGCTGAAACATCAGGATTGATATTAATTAAGGTTGGTCTCAACGTGAGAGTGGAAACAATTTATCTCTACGTAAACGATCGCATTGTAGAAGTTGCTCCCCACTGTGCAGGTTTGAAAATGCTGTTTACCAGTCTTTACGTCAGCCTAATTCTGCTGGATTGGACAGGAGTTTGGAGTTCCCACAAAAGAAGCCTTTTGTTTTTAGTTAGTACATCTATCATTAGCATCACTTCCAACATTTTCCGCAACACTTTGCTAACTTACTTTCACGGAACCGAGAGAGAGGGGCTTTTTACTTGGCTGCACGCCGGATGGGGCGGAGACTTGTATTCTGCTTGTATACTAGGCTTATTGGTACTTCTCCTCAACGGGGTAGAAAAGTATTTCCCAAGCAAGTCTGGCAATTAATGAAACAGATGATTTCAGCACGGAAACTACTGCGGCGGTATCAATTATCTAAAATTATGGTACTGGTGTTTTTGCTGGTATTAGTTGGGGCAGTAGCAATTCCGGGCTACGGGACAGGAAGGTGGCCTTGGACAAACCCGCCACCAGTTGCCAACCTCAATCAATTGAAAAGTTTGCGCCAAAATGGGATGACAATTCCCGGGTGGCAGGTGATCCGCGTCCAGAATAACGTCCAAATTGGCGGTCACAGATGGTTAGTTGAAGAAATTAAAAACGATCGAACAATTGCTATTTTATTGCTGTTGCCTCAAAATAGCCCCAAAAACCAGCCCCAAGTAGAATGGCTAGATATCGATGGATTTCACCGGTGGCAAACAGATTCTCATCGCACTCTGAGGTTTACAGTTAAAGTAGCGCCAATACACGACCAGCCACCGCCTAATGTCGAGACCCGGTTTTTCCGAAGCTGGACTCCCCAACAAACTTTTGCTGTCATGCAGTGGTACGCTTGGCCTAACGGGGGTTCTCCAACAACCAGCCGCTGGTTTTGGGAAGACAGCATTGCTAGACTGTCAAACCGCCGCGCCTCTTGGGTTGCTGTCAGTATCATCCTTCCCATTCAACCGCAGGGCGACATTAACAAAGCTCAACCCTTGCTCGAATCTCTCGGCGAAATTGTACAGGCTCAATTAATGGCAGAAACTTTTCGGTTTGAGTAAGTAGCTAGGTGCAAATAAATCGGTATACGGGGTGGGCGGGTTTTTCCACAATAAACTGCCTCCTAGTAAATATCTAGTTTCAACCCGCCCCTAAAATATCTTATTTTTTTTTCGCGTCGCTCTATTTAGATGAAACTTAAAAGTCAGCTAATTATTCAAAATATTTATGTTTTTAATCATCTCAAAATGCCAGTAAAATCCAGAATAAAAAATCGCGTCGCTGTTTCCTTGGCCGGCTTGTATTCAACTGCTTGGACTCTATCTTTTGCTGCTGTATTATGGGGCTTTAACAACAAAATTTTTTCGGAAATTGCTTTAGCTCAATCTGTTGCTCCTAGTTCCCCGCGACTCGTGCCGCCACCGCCATTGCGCGTACCGCCACCGCCGCCTGCGAATTTCAACCGGGATATTAACCCAGCTTTTCGGAATCGGCCCTACCGCCTGGGCCCGGGAGACCAGATTTCTGTTCAAGTTCAGCGCTTCCCAGAGCTAGGTTTTACAGGTGCAATCAGCCCTGAAGGGGTAATTGTACTGCCGCTAATCGGAACAGTAAATGTGCGCGGTCTTACTGTCGAAGAATCACAGCAGCGCCTCCGGGAGCGCTTTGGCCAATTTATCAAAAATCCTCAAGTCTCGGCTGCTTTGCTGGTTCAGCGCCCCGTAGTGGTAACGGTGACGGGGGAAGTGGCCAGACCGGGTTTTTATCCGCTGCAAACCCCCCAGCTTCCTGCGGCTCTGGCGGCTGCTGCTGGGACTACTCCTACGGCGGAACTGCGGGCGGTGCGGGTGCGGCGGACTCTGCCGGGAGGTGCTGTCGCGGAGCAAGTTGTTGATATTTTGACACCGCTGCAAACTGGTATTGCTCCGCCGGATTTGCGTTTGGAAGATGGAGATGCGATCGTCGTACCGTATAAACAGGTTACGCCCGATCGCAAATCCGATCAAGATTTAGCATCCAGGTACAGCCTCGCTGCTGCCGCTGTCCCCATCCAAATCACTGTCACCGGAGAAGTCAGCAAACCCGGTTTTTACACGCTTCCGGCGGGTTCTGGTCGAATTTCGGCTGCTTTGGCGATCGCGGGGGGAGTCACGGGAAAAGCGGATTTGCGGGAGGTGCGAGTGCGGCGGACGCTGATGGACGGCTCGTCGGTGGAGGAACCAATCGACCTCTACACTCCCCTAGCAAACGCTAACGATTTGTTCGATTTTCCTTTAGCATCGGGAGATGTGATTGTCATCCCGGAATTGGACGCTAGTACCAAAAACCTAGACTACGACAAAGCTCTTGTTTCGCGGTCTACTCTGATTAAGCCGAGGATCTACGTTCGAGTTTTGAGTTACGCTAGTGGTGGTTTGACCTCGTTCTACGTAGAAAATGGCAGCAGGTTTTTGGACGCTCTCAACAACTTGCCTGTTAATCTTGCTGACTTGCGGAAAATAGCCCTGATTCGGTTCGACGAAAAGCAAGGTAGAGCAATCAACCGTTCGATAGATGCTAAAGCTGCTTTGGAGGGCAATGTTTCTCAGAACCCGATGCTCGAAGATAATGATGTGATTGTGATTGGTAGGAATTTGGTAGAGCGCATTGGTTATGTAATCAATACTTTTACTCGACCATTCCGGGATACTTTGGGATTTATTCTGTTCTTTGAGCAGTTGAGAAATGGGGTAACAGATCTGTTCGGACCGTCACGTAATAATGATAGGTAGTCAGACTATTTTCGATTTTCGATTTGAGATGGGGAATGACTTATGCGATATGGGTTTAGATCGCAGGCCGAAAGTTCTAAGGTTTTTGGGAATGGGTATCATTTGTCAGCAATCATTAGTTATCGTTAACAATTAGCAATCTAAAATCTAAAATCTAAAATCTAAAATCGTCATGACTTTATCCGTTGTTAAACGTTATTTAATTGCTTTTGACCAATACAAGTGGGTGGGACTGGCTACTCTCGCGGTGACTGTGGGCGTGTCGGGAGTAGTGGCTTTGCAGCCAACTCCGCCGCCAGTTTACGTTGCGGCAGGTACGCTGGCATACCGTAGACCGAGCGTGATTTTTTCATCGACTACTACTAAAATTCAACAGGAAGGACAAGAAATAACTAAAGATATGCTGCTGGATAGAAGGGTGGTTGAAGCAGCAGCGAAAAAAGTAAATGTTTCTGCTAAAAAGCTGGCAGACAGCGTGCAGGTAAAGATGCCGAGTAAGAATAATGACCCCAGCGCTTTGATTCAAGTATTGTACAAAAATGTCGATCGCAAAAAAGCAGAAGCGGTAGTAGAGGCGATGATGAAAGAAATGGTCGCTCGCAGCCAAACTATTAATACTTCTAGACTGCGAGAAACGATCGCCCAAATTAACCAGCGTTTGCCGAAAGTAACTCAGGAGCTTAGAGAGACGGAAGCAAAACTTGAAGCCTACGAAAAACGAGAAGGAACTTCAATTTTAGCAGCTCAGAGCGGTGTACTGCCGCAAGCGATTACCAGCAGCCAACAGCAGCAGCGATCGCTCCGCGCGCAGTTGGGAGGAATTGAAGCTCAAATGAAAAGCTTGCAGGATCGCTTGGGATTGAATGTGGAGCAAGCTTACGTCGCTCAAGCACTCTCTGCCGATCCAATTATTGCGCAACTGCGAGTGCAATTGTTTTCGCTCGAATCTCAGCTCAAAATTCTCCGCAGCGACTTGCAGGAGGAACACCCAAAGATTGTAGAATTGGTCAAACAAAAACTTGTTTTTGAGCAGCAGTTGCAGCAGCGACAGTCTGAGGTGCTCGGCGGTAACGGGGTGGCGGCTCCGCTCAGAAGTGCCGATCGAATTCGGGTAGACTCTTCTTTAGACCCGGCGAGACAGCAGTTAGCTCAAAGTTTGATTGCTTTGCAAACGCAGCAGGATATGGCGAAACAGCAACTCAAAGGAATCGAGAAAACTGAACAGCTATTACGCCGGGAACACGCCACAATCCCCAACAAGCAGTTAGAACAAGCCCGGTTGGCCCAGCAAGTGGCGCTGAAAAAAGCTCTCTACGATAAGATGCAGTCGGCTTTGGTAGATGCTTCGGCGGCGGTAGCTGAGACAACGGGGAGTTTGACAATCGCCCAACTTCCCAAAACGAATGACGTTGAGTCAAACAAGAGAGGTTTGCCCGTGATGCTGGCGGTGGGAGGATTTGTGGGATTGCTGCTGGGCGGCGGGTTGATATTTTTGTTGGGGATGCTCAACGGCAAGTTTTACAGTTGGGAAGAAGTGCGGGCGGCTTTGGTGGAAAAAGAGGTGCCGATACTGGCAGTTTTGCCTGAAGTGACGGTGTTTGATTATTCCTACGGCGATGAAATGCCGCTCGCCCTGGCGGCAAATTCTCCCTATTTGGAATTTTACGAGCGGTTGCGCACTAATTTGCGCCGGATCGGGGACAAACCGGTGAAGGTGGTGCTGCTGACTTCGGCGGCAGGTTTGGAGGGGAAAAGTTTTAGTGCTTACAATTTGGCAATTGCGTCGGCTCGATCGGGTAAGCGGACTTTGTTAATTGAAGCAGATTTGCGATCGGCTTCTAATGTTGAATCTTTGAAAATCGCTGCAGATCCTCTGGCGGCGGTGGAACCTTTGCACTATTACGGCAATATTAGCGAGTGCGTCTTTTTGGTTCCCGAGGTAGAGAACCTATATGTGGTACCGAGTCCGGGCTTTTTGCGGCAGGCCTCTGCCGTACTCGAATCGAGCGAAATGCGGAGATTGTTCGACGATGTTCGCAACCGCTTTGATTTTGTGGTTGTGGATTCTCCGGCGTTGAGCGAGTGCAACGACGCGCTGACGCTGGAACCGTACACAGACGGTATGATTTTGGTGGCGCGGCCTGGTTACACTTTGTCTAGTATGTTGTCTGAGGCGGCAGATCAGTTGCTGGAATCTGAGGAGGAGGAGTCGCATAAATCCGGCCCGCGGCTGTTGGGAGCAATTATTAACGGTGCTGATATTGCGGTGAAGTTCCGCAATGATATTGAGGAATTCGAGTTGCCTTTAAGTGCGATCGGCGATCGGGCTATCGAAGTGCGATCGAGGCAATTACCGCAGCAGTCAAGGCATAAAAATAAGGCTATTAATAGTAAATTGAGCTAATTTATGCGGCTTGATTCTGGTAAAGCAATCCTCAACGAAATGTGAATGTATTGCAGGCTGCAACCTAAGCAGATTAAGCCGAAAGCACCGTTAACAGCCAGTCGATTTTAGATTTTAGATTTTAGATTTTAGATTGAAAATTTGACTCCACAGATGAATCTGGGAGCGGGAAATTAGGTCTAAAATTTTTCGCTTGTCAACAGTCAACAGTCATTACTTGAAAATGTGTTGATCGCACTATTGATTGGATTCCGGGCGTTTCTGGTGTTTGTTCTGGAGAAACTGTTCCAAATCGGCGATCGCATCTTCAAAATCAGACAAATTAATTTTCGCAGGTCTAGTCTTCTTCGGCAAACTCGAAGACTGACTCGAAGACTTAGCCTGAGGCGGTGGAGATTTAGGTTGTGCAGCTTGACTGCTGTTCGATTCTATAGAATCGAACAATTCATCAAGCGACTCAAAAAATGATTGAGCCGAGGCCCGGCGTAAATCTTTCTGGTCGTCGTCATCCGTCATAAGCCACTCCATAGGGTCTAAAATTTGCCAACAAAGTCTGTCCGCCCCGGCGCGTGCAGATATATGAAAACCGACTAAAACAAGCAAGCGGACACAATTTAACCGAACGGTGGAATGCCTGCTGCTGAACTTGCTGCCCCAATATAAAAGCTGCTGCGGGCATTGTCAGCCTTCAAACTATATTTAACTCTACACCCGCCTACTGAGTGATTTGAGACTTGGTGCAGACCCAGCTCAAAATCATTGACCCTGAAAAAATCTCAGTTACGGCTCTTTCGTTGTCTAATTAACCCTAGTCTAGTCGAGAATAAGGAAACAGGACTTGCGCAACTATTACCGCTGTTCAAGAGTTGCGATGGCAACGCGCCAGCTCGAAAGGACGGACAGACGGTGTTTTTTGCTTGAGTCCTAAGATTTCAAAGGCATTAGGAGATTTTAAGGTGACTCAGGGATTTGATTACGATTTAGCAATTATCGGCGCTGGCGTGGGCGGACACGGCGCGGCCATACACGCGGTTAGCTGCGGGCTGAAAGTGGCAATTATCGAAGCAGGGGACATGGGCGGGACTTGCGTCAACCGCGGCTGCATTCCCTCAAAGGCGCTGTTGGCGGCTTCCGGGCGGGTGCGAGATTTGCGGAATGCCCACCACCTAAAGACTTTGGGAATTCAATTGGGGAGTGTGGATTTCGATCGCGGGGCGATCGCCAATCACGCTAATACTATTGTTAGCAAACTTCGCGGCGACTTGACCAACAGCCTCAAACGTTTGAACGTCGATACTATCCAAGGTTGGGGAAAAATCGCCGGTTCTCAAAAAATTACGATCGAAACGGATAAAGGCGAGAAAACTATTACCGCCAAGGATATTATTCTCGCTCCAGGTTCGGTTCCCTTCGTCCCCCCCGGGATAGAAATTGACGGCAAAACTGTATTTACCAGCGACGATGCTGTCAGGTTGGAATCGCTGCCGAAGTGGATCGCAATTATTGGCAGCGGTTATATCGGTTTGGAGTTTTCGGATATTTACACAGCCCTGGGCTGCGAAATTACGATGATTGAAGCTCTAGACCAATTGATGCCGACTTTTGACCCGGATATTGCTAAGTTAGCAGAACGAGTCTTAATTGCACCCCGCGATATTGAAACAAAAGTAGGTGTTTTGGCGAAGAAGATTACTCCTGGTTCGCCGGTAATTATTGAATTAGCTGATTTCAAAACTAAGGAAGTTGTCGAAGTTTTGGAAGTTGACGCTTGTTTGGTAGCAACTGGCAGAGTTCCGGTGAGCAAGAATTTGGGGTTAGAAACTGTTGGCGTAGAAACGATACGCGGTTATATCCCAGTTAACGATAAGATGCAGGTTTTGGTGGCGGGAGAACCCGTGCAAAATTTGTGGGCGATCGGCGATGTTAACGGCAAAATGATGTTAGCGCATTCTGCGTCTGCTCAGGGAATTGCCGCAGTAGAAAATATTTGTGGCCGTGCCCGCGAAGTTGACTATTTGAGTATCCCGGCGGCGGCGTTTACTCACCCGGAAATTAGCTATGTGGGGATGACTGAACCTGCGGCGAAGGAGTTAGGAAAAACTGAAGGGTTTGAGGTCGGTTCTGTCAAGACTTATTTTAAGGGAAATTCTAAGGCTATTGCTGAAGGGGAAACCGACGGTACGGCTAAGGTGATTTTCCGGAAAGATACTGGGGAGTTGTTGGGAGTTCACATTTTCGGTTTGCACGCTTCGGATTTAATTCAGGAGGCGGCAAATGCGATCGCCCAGCGCGATTCTGTTAACAATTTAGCATTCCGAGTTCACACTCACCCGACGCTTTCGGAAGTGCTGGATGAGGCTTTCAAACGGGCGGCTGGAGCGGGTAGCCATTAATCTGTAGGGGCGATGCTCTTGTTCTAGATCCCCGACTTGTTGAATAAGTCGGGGATTTGGGTATACTGTTTTAGAGCGGTGGTAGAGTGCCGATCGCATTTTGGGCTAATTCTAGAAATTGCTCGCCGCAGTTAATTTGCTCCGCAGCTTGCTCGACAGTGACAGTATCAAGTCCCCCGTAATCCCCACTATTTCGCAAGTCTTGAGCATCGATTAAAAATCTGTGAAACTCAGCAGGAAGTCTTCCTGTACGGGCAAATTCTCGGCCAAAAGCTCCAATTACTGCGGCATGACTGGAAAATGACATTCCTTCGCCATCTAAAAATGCCTCAGCAATGTAAAACATGGCATAATAAGCGCGAGATGCTGCATAGTCTGGGAAACCATTATTTAGTAATAGCTTTGCCGCCGATAGACTTTGACGAGCTTTCAGGAGCAAGTCTAATTGTTCTGGTTTCATAAAGCTATTCCCTCTTTACGAATATTCCGCAATAAAGGCCCGTTGTAGTGCGTAAATCGCTGTTCGTCCATAAACAGACAGCTAATGACTTCATCATTTTGGAGCGACAAATCGGCTCGAATGTGGCTGGTTCTTTTAATTTCTTCGCCTGGGTTTACTTGTCCTTTGAGGACGACTAAAATATCAATGTCAGAGTCGGGGCGTGCATCGCCTCTGGCTTGGGAACCGTAGAGTACCATTTTGGTGAGGCGATCGCCGTACAGTTGCTCGAAGTGCGATCGAAGTTGCATCAGTATGTTGTTAAGTTTATCGTTAATGTTCATATTTGTTGTCAAAGATTTGGGGATTTTAGTTCTCCTTTCACCCAAAAGATTCGCTTAAGGTCATTCCACAGCCAATCGTAAACTAGCTCAGTCACAGGTCTTAGACAGAATATTGTAGGGTCTATTGCATGCACAGTCATTCTCTTTCCAGACCGCTCTAATACTTGGGGACGCTGATAAGATAGTTGCTTGAAGGCTAAACTAAAACAATTTTCTTCTCCAGATATAGGACGATCGCCGAGAACAAAGTCAACTTTACTTAAGCTACCAGGGGGTAAAGGGTTCCAATACCAACTGACACCTGCTTGACTTCTATTTAGAGATGGTGGGATAACTACACCTGCAATTTGAGCTGGTAGTAATGCCATTGTTTGCAAGCTATCCGAAAAATTTGGGAACCACTGTGTGACTATTTTCTGATATGTCTCAATTGCCTGAGTGTAAATATCTCTTGCCTGTACAAGTATTTGCTCAGGAGATAATTGTTTTATACTAAACCACGGAGAGCTTAACTCTTTTTTTTCCTCTATATTAAGACGATCTATCTCCATCACAAGTAGATCGAAAAGGTGTTGGTCTACCCCTATTCCCAGTATCTCCTCTCTAAACACACGGTCAAATTTATCTAAGCATTGTTCTATCTCTGCTAATGGAATGGGGGAATAATGTAATGACCCATTTGAGTATCTTTTAGTAATCAACAATGCTGCCCGCCACGCCCCTTCCTGCACAAGAATACCTCGATCGATCGGCAATCTGAATTTTTGCAATAAAGCAGAAAGTGACTCAACAAGTGTTTGCTGTGTCCATTTCCAAGGCCAACACGACTGCTGCTGAAGCGCAGGGCTTCTATACCAGTCAAAACCCTTTTTCAGCAAATCTTCTGGATTTGTCAAGCCTAAATCCAACTTAAAGACATCAGGGCGAACATTATTCCCAATATATCTAGCAATTTCAACCTTGCTTTCAATTATATCAAAATCTATTGGTAGATCGATATCTAAGCGCTTCTTACTGATACGAACACCTATTGGCGGAAGTGTACCATCTTCTCGGACTCCTGCAATCAATTGAGCGATTGAGGCAATACCATTTATCCAAGCTTGCATAGCCGTTCGTACCTGTCGCCCAAGTTCAAGCGATTGGGGCAGTGAAGTTTCATTTGTGATGTTCGCATCTACCAGTGCTTCATTCACAATTTCAGCAGCTATTGCAGGATATCTTTCAGCAATCGCCACAAGAAATCTTGATACTTTGTCACTGTCGAGGGTAGCAGTAGCAAGAATCAAAGGGTATCGCCAACGCTCAATTCGCTCTATCTCGCTTGCTAGTTCGTTAGGGTAAGGCTTGCCAGTCGCTAAACTCTCTTTTGCAAACCATTGGGTTAGCATTGGGAGTGAAAATCTCAAGTGTTCAGAATGCTCAACGACAAGCCTAGAATTTAAAAGTTCTTGTCGCTCAGACCACGATGCAACTTTGTTAACAGGAACAGGGGCACCGCCACCGTCTACAGAAAGGATTGCAAGCTGTTGCAGCAGTTGCACAATCCTTTTCTCTTCTAGATGTACCAGACGCAGGGAGCGTTCCACAAGGCTGGATAATAAATTTTCTTTTGAACGTGGTAGTCTGCCATTCTGGTCTCGCAGATAAATACCTACCAGCACAGCAAAAAGAGGTCTATGGATAGCATTTAGGACTGATTGTGCCGAATTTTGAACCATGCAAGTGACAGTTTTTCCGGCAAGCCGATTAATTAAAGTATATGCCTCTTCATTAGAAAGCGGTGGTACAATAACTGATTCTTCTGCTTCTGCAAAGTCTGGGATTGGTCTGCTAGTAATAATGATTGTAGTTTTTTGCCATACGTTGACAAGAATTCTAGCTTCTCTCAATATCCTGGAAGCAAGGCTTCTTTCAACTCCATCTGTTCTATCAATAATCACTACAGCGCCTTGAGTTTGTGGATTGCCTATACTACTGGCAGCTTCTTCTACAACTTTACAAAGCGGTTTTTGAGGTAGTAAATGCCATGCTTCTATATAGATAGGTATGGGAGCCTTAATATCCTCTCTTAACTGTTGAATTGCTCTTTGAAAGAGGCGCTCTGCCATCAGTGATTTCCCCGCACCCATTTCCCCAATTAAAAGAATTAGCCTACCAGGATCGAGCTGTAGATCAGGTGGGGGGGTGCCAAGGGACTGGTCATTAGCAAGTTCATTAGCTTCTTTATAGTTAACTCTTACGACTTGCCAAAGCTCCGCGCAGCGAGCCCTCGACTCTCGATTTAATAAGTCTATTGGTTCCACCAACAGCATCCGGCGACAAACCTCCTGCGACTTTTCGGGGCTGTGCTCAACAGCAAAATCTTGAGCGACAACAGTGCGATCGACAATCTCTTCCCAAGATACCCCTAAAACTCTACAGAAAGCCTTGAAAACTTCAGTGTTAACGCTTGCTGTTCCGTACAGAAAACGTTTCCAATTTCCTTCGGAGCAACCGTCAGCATAAGGGCCTCCTTCTTGCCAAATTTTCTTTGGTTCCAAAACTTTACTAGCTTCCACAAGGCATCTGGGGTCATTTACTGTCCACCCCTTTTCATTCCTTGCCTGCTTAATTTTTGCTATTCCCTGCTGAGAAGCCTTGAGCTTGGCCACGATTACACCTGAATTAAGCAATTGTCAAGATCGATTTTAGATCGAAATATGCACGATCGGAAGCCGATCTAGTGAAAGCATGACAAATCAATCATTGTAGAAATGTAGGAAGCGAGGTTGGCCAACTAACTTTTCCTCAATCCAAACCACTACTTGACACAGAAAAAAGATGGCTAATTCCAAAGGATACAACGTCTCTGAATATCAACCCGTCGCGGTGCAACTTAGTCTTCCTTGGGGCGAGGAAAAAATTTACTATGATTCTCCCCCATCGCGAACTAAGATCCGGAGTCAACGCAGAAGGGAAGTTAAAAAACAAGACTCCCAGAAAGTTGTCATTTTTCTGAACAAAAAGTCTCACTAACCATCGCATCTTGTAGAGACGCGATCGCTCGTGTCTCTACAAATGCAATTTGGGAATTTTCACATAACAATCGGTGCGACAGGTTGAAATTTGTCGCTACACAATTAAAGTCCGCCCAACGCCAGACTTGTGCAATTTAACCCGGGCAGGCGGGTTTTGCCTTTGTAGGGGCGATTTCAATCGCTGCATCTGCGATCGCTGCGACTTCAATCCTTACTCGCCAATTGCAAAAAGCCCGATCGCCCCTACAATAATCCTTAGTATCAACCAGTAACAATGCTTCAAATCCGCCGCCGTCCCCCCAGCACATCAGTTTCCGTACTCTACCTCAGCTACCAAATCGCCGTACCCGACGCCGAACCCCAGCACATCCTCGAAGAAATTGTCTGGCAAAAAGAAGCTGAAGTGGCCCAAAAGCGCGATCGCACTCCCTTATCCGAACTTCACAAAAAACTCCCCTTTGCACCGCCAACTCGCGACTTTCTTGCCGCCCTTAAAAACGGCAAAACCAAACCCGCTATCATCGCCGAAGTCAAAAAAGCTTCCCCTAGCAAAGGCGTAATTCGCGAAGATTTCGACCCAGTGGCGATCGCCCTAGCTTACCAACAAAACGGCGCTAGCTGCATCTCCGTACTCACCGATGAAAAGTTCTTTCAAGGCAGCTTTGAAAACCTAGCTAAAATCCGTGCCGCCGTCGATTTACCCCTGCTTTGCAAAGAGTTTATTATCTATCCCTACCAAATCTATCTCGCCCGCATTCACGGCGCTGATGCTGTTTTGTTAATCGCCGCTATTCTATCTGACAAAGACCTACAATATTTTGTCAAAATTGTCAAGACTTTGGGCATGACAGCTTTAATAGAAGTTCACACTCTCGAAGAACTCGATCGAGTATTAACCCTAGAAGGCGTCAACCTGATCGGTATCAACAACCGCAACCTAGCAGACTTTTCCGTCAGCCTAGAAACCACCAGCCAACTATTAGCCTCCCGCCAAACCGAAATCCAAGCAAAAGGCATCCTCATCGTCAGCGAGTCAGGAATCCACACTCCCGACGACCTAACTCTACTTGCCAGCGCCGGAGCAGAAGCCGTCCTCATCGGCGAATCTCTGGTCAAACAGCCCGATCCAGGCGCCGCTTTAGCCTCCCTTGTGGAAGCCCATCCGGGTCTGTGAAAGGCGAGACCGCTTGACAAATCCCCCTTAATTCTGATAAAAAGTGATTAAGTAGGTAAATAATGAGAATTTCTAGCCTGCATCGACTCAAGCGCTACTGTAAAAAAGAAATAGCACTCAAAGCTACATGGCATAGAAATATTTTGCCAGAAAGCAATTAAATCTATTCTGTAAGCCTGTCGATCGCAAGATTTAGCGTGTCCAACGCACCCAGCCCCGAATATTCGATCGGCAAAGCAGGGGTTTTTGTACGGTGAGAAAACAAATAAACAATCGGGCATCTAATGTTCACCTGTGATGCCTCATGCAATTGCAATGGGGTGTCGGTTCGCTGAGGTATGTTAGCTTTCATGGAGCCAATCCCCCTTCCTTCCTACATTCATTATGAATTGCTACTTCAATTGTTAGAACGCAAAACGATGTTTGCTGTCAGTCCCCAATCGCCGCAGCAGCAACAAGTTCACCAACTTATTATTACTCTGCGCAAAGCCCTTGCCATTCAAAAGCAATTAGAACAAAGCTGCGAGCGATCGAACTTAGCGGTAGAACACCGCTGGTCTCTAAATGAAATTAACCACAAGGGAGTTAAAAGTTAAAAAACTTAGAGTAGCGACGCGACGTATCGTATTTGATTTATTCTATATAACTCCCACAGGAAAAGTTAGGACAATATCATGGACAACAAATTAATGCTGATGATTCCCGGCCCGACGCCGGTGCCGGAAGCGGCATTGTTAGCGATGGCAAAACACCCGATGGGCCACCGCAGCAAGGAATTTGACGCGATTTTTGCAGAATGTACCGAAAATCTCAAATGGTTGCACCAAACCAGCAGCGACGTGCTGAGTTTAACCGTTTCCGGTACCGGGGCGATGGAAGCTGGGATAATTAATTTCCTGAGTGGGGGCGATCGAGTTTTACTCGGTACTAACGGCAAATTTGGTGAACGCTGGGCGGAAGTTGCCGAAGCTTACGGTTTAAACGCCGAAATTATTAAAGCTGAGTGGGGCCAACCTTTAAACCCCGAACACTTCCGCGAAAAACTCGAAGCAGATACAGAGAAGCAAATCAAAGCTGTCATCATCACCCACTCGGAAACCTCCACCGGCGTACTCAACGACCTCGAAACCATCAATCGCCACGTTAAAGCCCACGGTGAAGCTTTAATTATGGTCGATGCTGTCACTAGCTTAGGCGCTGTCAATATTCCGATGGACGCTTGGGGCATCGATGTCATTGCTTCGGGTTCTCAGAAAGCTTACATGATTCCCCCTGGTTTGGGTTTTGTGGCCGTCAGTCCCAAAGCTTGGGAAGCTTACAAAACTGCGAAACTGCCCCGCTATTATTTAGATTTGGGCAAATACCGCAAAGAAGCTGCCAAAAATACCACTCCTTTTACTCCGCCGGTCAATATGTTTTTTGCGCTGCAAGTAACATTGCAGATGATGAAAGCCGAAGGATTAGAAAACGTTTTCGCGCGCCACAAACGGTTGATGACAATTACTCGCGCTGCTGTAAAAGCTTTAGGTTTGCCCTTGTTTGCCGCTGACGATGCCGCCAGCCCTGCGATTACCTCGGTTATGCCACCAGAATCGGTAGATGCTCAAAAAGTGCGGACGTTGATGAGAAAAAGATTTGACATTGCTCTCGCCGACGGACAAGACCATTTGAAAGGTAAAATCTTCCGAATCGGCCATTTGGGCTTTGTGTCCGATCGCGATATCCTAGCAGCAATTTCCTCTTTAGAGGCGGTGTTACGAGAATTGGGCCATGAAGGCTATACTCCTGGTGCCGGCGTTGCCGCTGCTGCCAAATTCTTGGCTGAATCCTAATCTCAGTTGTTAAAGGATTTTGGATTTTGGATTTTCTCTAAAATCTAAAATCCTTTTAATATGCTTCGGATAACCAATCAAAGATTTTATCCAACTGTTCGAGAGTGACTAAACCGTATTGCCACAGAACCATCGGCAAGGAATTCGGGTCTTTATCGCGCTGGCGCTGTTTGTCACCGCCACGTTCGGCGACAGCAATTGACGCGGGAGAAATTGCCAAATCTTCTTGTAAAAATCGAATTAATCGAGTGTATGTAGCGGATGCCATCTGATTTCACCTCTAAGTATAGGACACCATTTTCTAATGGGAACCTGATGTTTTGTGATTAGTAATAAGCCAGTTTTAAATCTGTCTTGTAACCGTCGATAACTGTTTTAACAGTATTGGCAGTTGAAACTGCCAAATGTAATGCTGAGTGCGACTATAAAGCCAACCTTTTCCAAAAAGCTAAAGGTTTTGCACTTTTGCTGCTGCCAGCGCGATCGAATCTAAACTGAATACCTCGGCATCTTTGCAGCGCGAATCGAAATAAATTCTGCTACCTAAAACTAATAAACCAGGTTCAGAGTTTAACTTCATCTGCCCAAATGCAGAATCCGCAAATCTACTTCCGAAACATTGGTTAGATATTTCGATCCAACCCCAACCTGCTACCAGAAGTTAACTTTGCCAAATAACTTGGCTTGTAGCATTTTACTTCCGATAGGTTTAGTAGATTTAGCTCGAAGTTCAGAAGTCCCAGAGAATTTTTTTTCGTCCAGCTACCTCTTGAGGCTGAGTATCGTCTCTCAGGATTGGTAACGAATCGCTGACTCGTCTCATACCCGCGACCAACTATCTACAGCTTCCGCAAACAAGCTCAACTCCAGACTGGCTGAGATCGACATCGTAGCAAATCTGTTGGTGTTTGTATTGAATCTTACATTAAAGTTTTAACAAATTTAATCAATTTTTGTAAAGTTTCTAAATTTTATGCAGTATTCCGAAGGCAGGCGGATCTCTGGGGGATGGAAACCGGGGGATTGTGTTTGTGTGCAGGTTTTACTAGAACAACAGTTTGGACATTTTTCGATCGCCAACCGGAGAATAAGGGTTTCAGACTACAACCTCAAAACTTAGTTCGCTGAGGCAGGTTGACCTCAGAAACCGGGTTTCTAGGAAATTTTGGGTTGAGTAACGAGAAATATCGCAAGAAACCTGGTTTCTAGCCCCTATACAATCGCCAACTGAAACAATCCGTAGTTTTACTGGAAAAACTCGATTTCAATCCGATCGCCCACTTTGAGACCGAGTTCAGCAGCTCGCCCGCCCCGGAGTTCAATAACTCGATCGACAACAGTGTTGGGCCCGTAGGTAGGACAAGGATCGGCAGTACAAGGAGGTGCAGAAACTTCGATCGCCTCAACTACTCCATTCCGCAGAAAAATCATATCCAGAGAAATCTTGCAATTTTTCATCCAAAAATTGACCTGCCGCGCCGATTTAAACTCAAACAGCATTCCTCTGTCATCCGGCAAAGAAGTTCTGTACATTAAACCCATAGCTTGTTGTTCCACTGTTTTCGCCACTTCGAGTTCAATCCTCTTCGAGGGTTCCGCTGACGGGCGATCGGCTATCCGAGCTCTAGCAGAAACAGGCAGCACTTGACCCGATGTTGTCGCCGTCGGAGACTGCGACGCCAAAATACCAGTAGCACCAGTATTCGCAACAGGTAAAGTCGGCGAACATCCCAGCAAAAATAGAATTACCGCAATACTCAGCAAATTACCTAAATAATTCATAATGATTTTAGATTTTAGATTTTAGATTTTAGATTGGGAATTGCCAATTGGACAGAGGAACCAACTGTCAACTCTCAACTGTCAACTGTCAACTGACTGCTTCAAGATTCGCGCATCACGTAGCCAACACCGCGCACCGTCTGAATCAAGCGCTTTTCGCCCTCATCTTCAATCTTGAGGCGCAGATAGCGGATGTAAACTTCAATCACATTCGACTCGCCCAAAAAGTCGTAACCCCAAACATTTTCCAGAATTTGTTCCCGAGTCAAAACCTCGCGGGGATGTTCCATCAAATACTTTAGCAGCTCAAATTCCTTCATCGTCAGGTCGATCGCCCGTCCGTTGCGCAGGGCCCGCCTAGAGGCCAAATCCAAAACTAAATCGCCAAACCTCAATTGTTCGTTGCTGGTGTTATCCGGCTGCAAATACAAGCGCACCAACTGCAAAAACTCCTCAGTGCGGTAAGGTTTGAGAAAATAATCATCCGCGCCAGCTTCCAGACAAGCTACGCGATCGTCAACTGTATCGCGACCGACCAATAGCAGTACCGGCACCCGATTGCCAATACTTCTGAGGTAAGAACACAGTGACAGCCCCGACTCAGGGCCAAGTATCCGATCGATTACAATCAAAGCTGGCTGCAATTCATGAGCTAAATGTTGACCTGTGGCGGTATTAGAAGCCACTACCGGTTCGTAGCCGGAGGATTTTAAGTCGAGACTCAAGTGTCCGGCGAGAACTTCGTCTGTTTCAACTAGCAGGACACAGGGATTGCGATCGAGAGTAATTGCAGCCATTGAATTGACCGGTGGAGACCATAACTGTTCTAGCACGTTTGATGGCCGTTGGTTGTTAACTGTTGGTTGTTGGCTGTTGAGTGTTGGCTGTTGAGTGTTGGCTGTTGGCCGTTGACTGTTGTTATTTGTTGTTATTAGACTTCTGCTAAAAAGCAGGTTTTGAACAGGCATCCTGCCTGTTCCACGATAATTATGGGAGATGTCTATTCGTTATGGGTTATTTGCGAGTTGCTACCCATTACCCATTCCCAATTCTCTAAGGCCCCATGCCCCATGCCTCATGCCCAATTCCCAATTTAAATTATGAGCATCATCGTATTCGGCAGTATCAACATCGACCTAGCAGCAAAAACTCCCCGGTTGCCGCAGCCAGGGGAAACTATCATCGGTAGCAATTTTTTCACGGCCGGCGGCGGCAAAGGAGCAAATCAAGCTGTCGCCGCCGCCCGTCTCGGCACTTCCACCCACATCATCGGCCGCGTCGGCAACGATAAATTTGCTGAAGAATTATTGACAAATTTACAATCTTATGGGGTAAATACAGACAATGTATTAATAGACCAAAACACTCATTCAGGAGTGGCAATAATCGCGGTAGACGAGACAGGTCAAAATAATATTATTGTGATTCCGGGCGCGAATAACAATGTCGGTGAAGCAGATCTAGAACGTCTCAAAAAACTGTTAACAGCAGCTACATCCTTGCTGTTACAGTTAGAAATTCCCCTGGAAGTTGTCCAAAAAGCTGCGAAAGCTGCTCGTCAAGCGGGGGTGCGAGTTATTCTCGATCCAGCACCAGCTAGGGCGGATTTGCCTATCGAACTTTATCCCCTAATTGACATTATCACGCCGAATGAAGTGGAAGCCAGCCAGTTAGTAGGTTTTCGGGTGAATGACACCGAAACAGCGATTGTAGCTGCCAAACACTTGCAGGAGCGTGGCGTCAAGAATGTTATTGTCAAATTGGGCGATCGCGGGGCTGTTGCTGTTACGGCGGATGAAACGTTTTTTGTACCGGCTTTTGCTGTGGAGGCGATCGACACTGTGGCCGCTGGCGATGCTTTTAACGGCGGGTTGGCCTCTGCATTAGATGCCGGTCTTTCCTTGTCAGAGGCGGTGCGGTGGGGCGCAGCAGCGGGCGCTCTGTGCACAACTAAAGCGGGTGCTCAAGGTGCTATGCCCGATCGGGCAACTTTTGATAAATTTTTGGATAATTTAATTTAAATTTGTAAGGTGCGCCGAAGAGCACCCTACGTTAACTTTTCAAGCGCGCATTACTGGAATTTGTCAGGTGCGCATTCCCCACCCTACTTTAACTAATTTTATGGCCGCTGAATAATTGTTTCAACTACCCGCCGCTTGACTTTTGGATCGATACCAATCAGCCGCACGTATTCGCCGCCGTGTTCCGCCAAACAAGTCTCTAAAGATGCAACCACCTCTTTTTCCTGTGCATTGTTAATCGTCGCGCAACTTTGCCAAGAACCAGTTTTAAATCGGCGATTATCTGCATATTCCATGCCAATTTTGCAGCCTCTTGCTAACAACTGCTTTACTTGTTCCAATACCTCGGAGCTCAGCCGTGCCGCATGACCGTTACCACCTTCAGAACTTGGCTCATCGTAAGCCTTATAATATTTGGATGACGGGTCGTTTAATTGACTTTGCGTTGGCGCAGCAGCAGGAGCATTGGGGGTTCCTTGAACGTTAAACAGCCGCGATTGGTTGTATTCATCTACTAAGCGCATTTCCTGAATCCGCTTTTGTTGGCCCACCATCAAACTGCCCATTTCTATTAAATGAGCGAGGCTGAAATTCGGGTTGTGGAAATCTGGCGCTGCTTCCAAAGTGTTTACCAAACGCTTGGAAACTCGCTCGATTCCTACTTTGTGAATGAATTCGCGGATTTGTTCGTCATAAATGCGCGATCGCAAAGCGCTAAAAAAGTCGATCGCCTGCTCGGCAAAATTATCCACTAACGCCACAATATCGGTTTTTGACAATTTGTCCGACTCAAAAATTCCCCCAACAATGCCAATTTTATCATCCCGGCTGGGTTCCCAATAAAACTTCTCCATCCGCCCGTCGCGAATCAGCGGCGCGTAAAGCGTAGAAAAATCATTTCCAGTGACAATAATCGGCACTCGGTGCAGCGGCGTGCTGTCATAACTTCCCGGTAACTGCACGTTAGTTGGATTATCAGCAATATTCATCAGAGTCGCATTGACCATCTGAGTATTGACAGTATATTGAGTAGTAGTATCGAACCTGCCAGCACCAGCATCCAAATCGTTAATAAAGATGGCGCACATCTCGCCGCGCACGCGAATTTGCTCCGCCGCTTCCCGGTAGCGCAAGCGAATTAAACGCGACGGATCTCCTGCATCCGGACTTTCTAATTCCCCACCAGATATCATCACCGGTTCAAAGCCCATCCGCCGAAAAACCAGTTCGGTTTGAAAAGTTTTGCCTTCTCCTTTTCGGCCGTGAATTCCCAAAATTAGGGGAACTCTTACCCCGGGCAAATTTAAAAAGTTCTTAGTGACGTGCACCGCAACTTTATCGAGAAAGTTAGGAGAAATGTAATAACTCATCAGTAGATTTGTGAGGGATTAATTGTTGTTACTGTTATGATTTTATGACAAAACTAACAGCCTGCACCGCTAACCTGGATTTTTACCGTACAATCGAGGTCTGCATATTATGTGTTAAGGAGCGATTCGTGAGTCCAGAAACCTTACTAAAAGAACCAACCGTGCAAGCCGAAGCCAGTCCCTTCAGTTCTGAGAGCTTCGACAGCTATGTAATGACAACTTACGGGCGTTTTGCGATCGCCCTAGAACGGGGCCTGGGCTGCCGCGTTTGGGATACCGAGGGCGGCGAATATCTCGATTTTGTGGCCGGTATTGCTACCTGCACTCTGGGACACGCCCACCCCGCAATGATTGCAGCGGTAACTCAGCAAATTCAGACCCTACACCACGTTTCTAACCTTTATTACATCCCCGTACAGGGCGAGCTGGCGAAGTGGCTTGTAGACCATTCTTGCGCTGACAGAGCCTTCTTTTGCAACTCCGGCGCTGAAGCTAATGAAGCGGCAATTAAACTCGCCCGCAAGTACGCCCACGAAAAATTAAATATCTCGAATCCGACGATCGTTACCGCCGTTGCGAGTTTCCACGGGCGGACTTTGGCGACAATTACGGCAACGGGACAGCCTAAATACCAGAAGGGTTTTAGCCCGTTGGTGCCGGGATTTCACTACGTGCCCTACAACGATATTAGTGCGATCGAAAGTGCGATCGAGGAACTCGACAAAGACGAACGCCAAGTAGCAGCAATTATGCTGGAAGCGCTGCAAGGCGAAGGCGGAGTTCGCCCCGGAGATATCGCCTACTTCCAGCGAATTCGGGAAATTTGCGACGAAAAAGGCATTTTGCTTATTCTCGACGAAGTGCAAGTCGGGATGGGACGCAGCGGCAAATACTGGGGCTACGAAAACCTCGGCATTGAACCGGATATCTTTACATCTGCCAAAGGATTGGGCGGCGGTATCCCGATCGGCGCTATGCTGTGCAAATCTTCCTGCGATGTATTTGAACCGGGAAGTCACGCCAGCACTTTCGGCGGCAATCCTTTTGCTTGCGCTGTAGCTTTGTGCGTTTGCCAAACTTTGGAACGGGAAAACCTTCTGGAAAACGTGCAGCAGCGCGGTGAACAGTTGAAAGCAGGGCTCAACAAGTTGGCGGCCGAATATCCGCATTTAATTGCCGAAGTGCGCGGCTGGGGTTTGATTGTCGGGATGGAATTGCAAGCTGACATCGAACTTACATCCGCTGATATCGTCAAATCTGCGATCGCCGCAGGAGTTTTGTTGGTTCCCGCAGGGCCGAAAGTGCTGAGATTTGTCCCGCCGCTGATTGTCACTGCCGCTGAAGTCGATCGAGCTCTGCTGGCAGTGGAGTCAGCGTTGCGCTCTCAAACGGTACAGTAAAATTTACTGAGTTGATTTTTGTTAGCTTTAGCGCTGAATCTCGCACAATATCCTAGATAACTCACTTAGTCCAGAACACACTCTTCCTCATAAACCGGGTTTGTTTCGAGATTTCTCGTTACTAAATCCCATAGTTTCCCAGAAGCCCAGTTTTTTAGCCTAAGTCCGATCGGGGTAAAAGTAAACCCGTCCCGCTGCAAATCTGTCGGGGCGGGTTTGTCAAATTTAGAACTGTCTGGGATATCAATTCCGGTTGCACTCCTCATGACTGTTGACTGTTTACTGTTTGGACATTTGAACAATATTGATGCAACCGGAAACGATATCAAAACCGTCCCGACAGACTGACGGTGCTTTTTACCGGGATTTTACTCAATAGCAGCGCACAACATAATACTATTAGCGATTCTAGGTGCTAGTTGCGCTATCCGTGTGTCTGTTGGGACTTGTGAATCCTGGTTTAACTATTTTGCGCGCTTCCCACTATCACCGTACTCCGTTTAGTGGGAAGGGCGGGTGACGACCATTGCATCTTTGAGCAATTATTGGGACAGTTTTCAAGAGAGGAAAAATGCAATCGCCGTCACCCAATTTTTCCTAATTCTTTGCTCATCAACTGTATATTGTGAGAGAATAGAAGAACCAAAGAGGTGATGTTGATTGCTACACAAAGCTATCCAAGTTCGTTTGTATCCTACCCAAAATCAACAAATACAAGTAGTTGCCACTTTTGGTTGTGCGCGTTGCTGGTGGAATTCTGGTCTAAATAAATCAATTGAAGTTTATAAGACAACTCGTAAAAGACTTGGCTGCTTCAGGCTCAACACACTTTTTCTTGATTTCAAAAAATCAGATGGCAGTGCATGGTTAGATGAGTGTTACAGCCAATTTTTGTCAGCTAATGCGCTTACATTAACCGCTGCATACAATTTTTTTTGATACATTGGCTGGGTTTACTAAATTCAAATTTCAGGAGGGAAAACAGTCATTTAAGTATCCTAAACCCTCCTATTTTGGAGGAAAAAGTGTCAAGATTTTCGGCAATATTGGAATAGTAAAACCAAAATACAGCAGTTTCCGATGCTATGAGGTACAGTAGCAGCAATGAGTGAACCAATGTCTTAAATGGTTAGGATTCATCAAATTAAGGGCAACTGCTATGATCCGATCGATCATCTCTGGGGTCTTGGGAGAGAACATTCGCAAAAAAGATTTAAGCTGCGACCACCACATTTCAATAGGATTAAAATCAGGAGAGTAAGGGGATAAACAAATAACCCTTGCACCTACGCTTTCAATCATTGACTTGATTGAGGTGAGTTTATGGGCGGGTAAATTATTCATTACTACTACCGCTCCGGGCCACAATTGAGGCATAAAAACTTCTCAATAAATACAGAAAATGCCGCACCGTCCATTGAATCATTCAGGGTCATTACTGCCAGCACTTTATTCAGACTAATTGCGCCAATGGCTGTGAATGAAAGCTCCTCGATAAAATGGTTTGATTCCTCCTACTCTTGTCCCCAGCGCAGAACGGGCATGACTTCTAGCCAAACACAGCATCATCCCTGTTTCGTCTAAAAATACTAGGTTCTCAGCCTCGATATTTCTGATTTTTCCCCAATACTCAACTCTTAATTTTTGTACTCTTTCTGTTCCGGCTTGGCTACTGTACCATGTTTTTTTTTACGATTGAGTCCTAATTTTTGTAGATAGCGACACAGAGCCGTCCGACTTACCCATTTTCCAGTCCGTTGCCCTAATAATTCACACAATTGGCTCAAAGTAGCATCAGGATGGTCAGCTACTAATGCTCTTACTGCCGTTTCTGCATCAGTCAAAGGACTGAATCGGGGTTTACCCCTCTGTTTGGGAAGTAGGTTTCCCTGAGTTTGTTGTTGCTTGACCAGTTTTTGAACTAGACTTTTAGTAACCCCAAACCGGGTGGCTACTTTTCTAATTGACATCTTTTCTGCCAAGTGTGCTGTCACTATTTTTGAGCGGAGGTCAAGGGAATAGGATTTCATTAGCTTTGACTATCAGATGCTTTTCACCTTAATTCTTAATTGTACCTCATAGCATCGGAAAGTGCTGTAAATAAATTAATCGAGGGTAAAATCCAGACATTAATTGTTAGTAAAAATTGTTTAGGGAAATATCTGGCATCTATACAGAGTGAAATTGAGGGTGAGAACCAGACAACAAAAGAAGGTAGGATTTATGGCATTGATTTAGGATTGAAACACTTTGGTATTGTCAACGAGGGCAAAAAAGTATCTAAATATGACAATGCCAAGCATTTTGCCAAGCACAAGAAGAACTTGAAGCGCCAGCAGCAAAAGTTAAGGCGCCAGCAGACAAGAAGTAATTCTAGGTACAAATATAGAAAAGTTGTTGCCAAGGTATACGAACGGGTTGAGAGTTCGCGGCAAGATTTTATACATAAACTTAGTTATAAGTTTGTCAGCGATCGCCTCGCAGTCATAGTAGAAAACCTTAGTGTCTTGGGCATGGTTGGCAATCCAAATTTGGCGAAACCAATAGCAGATGAAGGTTTGGGTACTTTTACTAACTTCTTAGCCTACAAGTTGGAACGCAAAGGCGGGAACTTACTTGAGATTGATAGATGGTTTCCCAGTTCTAAACTATATTCTAATTGTTTCCATCAAATGACCGAGATGCCCTTAGATGCGAGGGAATGGACTTGTCCTAACTGTGCGACCGATCGTCGCGATCGGGAGGCGAACGGAGCGATAAGTATGATAGCAGAAGATATCACTATACTAAAGGCGGAAGGTGCAGCCGTCTCTGCTTTAGAAGGCGAGGTAAGACCAAAGCTGGGACGAAAGTCTAAGCTGAGGCACTCGCCTATGAGTACATAAGCCCCTACTATATTCGGTATTCCGATTTAGCGGTGGGTAGTTCACTTGGTTGCACGGAAGCAGCGCTCCTATGGTTAATAGTTTGGCGGAATGCACGATGGACGAACAGCGTCGCAAAACAGATGTTAATATGCTCCAAGCGCTGCTGGAAAATCCTGGGGACTCAGGAATAGATTTGATTTTGAGCACGAACCCAAAGTCGATCGACTTTGGGTTCGTGCAAACGCTTTATTTGGAAGAACCGGCACTGACGCGAGAAAGTTTGCTGAAAGCTGCAAAATTTTTCCAAAAGGCGATCGCACCCTTAGAAGCTGCAAAGGGCAATTATAAATTGCCCGCAACCGGGGCAGCATATCTGACTTTTTTAGCAGAAGTATTGCAGGCAGTGGCGCGCGGCGCTGATTCGCAGCACCTGTACTCGCTGCTGACAAACAATTTAGACAAACTCGACCAGAATTTTGCCGAACTGCTGCGCCACTGGGCTACTTTGGTGTTTTCTGCTGCCAAAGAATCCGAGACAAGGCGCATTGCAGCTTTAATCGGCAATCTGAGCAACAAAATTGGGCGGTTTCCCCTCGGCAGCAAGGCTAATAACTTGGAAATCGAAATTGCCGGTTACGAAACAGTTGCTAAGGTGTTTACCCGCAAATACTTTCCCCAAGAATGGGCGGTGATGCAAAACAATCTGGGCAACGCTTACAGCGATCGCCCCAAAGGTGATAAAGCTCAAAATATCGAACAGGCGATCGCTTGCTTTGAAAATGCCCTACAAGTGCGCACTCCCGAACAGTACCCGGAACAGTGGGCGACGCTGCAAAACAATCTGGGCAACGCTTACAGCGAGCGCCTCAGGGGAGATCCGGCAGAAAATCTAGAACAGGCGATCGCCTGCTATCGAAACGCGCTGCGAGTTCGCACCCGCGAAACTTTCGGGGAAGAGTGGGCGAGCACTCAAAACAATCTCGGTCGCGCTTACAGCCGCCGCCTGCGAGGCGACAAAGCCCAAAATCTGGAACTGGCTGTCGCTTGCTACCACAATGCTTTGCAAGTCTACAACCGCAAGCTGTTTCCCCGGCGCTGGGCGACGACTCAAAATAATTTGGCAAATGCTTACTGCGAGTTCCTGCGGGGCAACCGAGCCGAAAATCTCGAATACGCGGTTACCTGCTATCAGAGAGCTTTGCAAGTGCGGACTCGGGAAGCTTTTCCGCTGCAGTGGGCGACGACTCAAAAAAATTTGGGCCGGGTGTTTATCGATCGCATCAAAGGCGATCCCGTGGAAAATGTGGAAATGGCGCTCGCCTGCTATCAAAATGCTTTACAAGTCTACACCCGCATCAAATTTCCCGAAGCCTGGGCTTCGATCCAAACTTACCTCGGTAGGATCTACAGTCGTCGGCCCAAAGGGGAAAAAGCCGAAAATATGGAAATGGCGATCGCCTGCTATCAAAATGCTTTGCTGTTTTGCAACCGCCAAAAATCTCCCGAACGCTGGGCGATGCTGTGTGCCTACCTCGGCCGCGCTTTCTGCGAACACCTGAAAGGGGAAAAAAACCGCAACCTCAAAAGCGCGATCGCCTGCTATCAAAATGCCGGTCAAGTCTACACCAGACAGGGATCTCCCAAGCGCTGGGCAATGCTGCAAATTTATCTCGGTAGGGCTTTTTCCGAACTGACGAAGACGGAAAACTCGTCCCACCTGGAAAGTGCGATCGGCTGCTATCACCGTGCCGCCGAAGTCTACACTCGCGAAACCTATCCTCACCGCTGGGCTGAAATTTTATTTTATTTGGGTCAAGCTTACCGAGTTCGAGGCGAGTTGCTTCGCGCCTACGGCGTTTTTACTGCTGCTGTCGATACTGTTGAATTCTTGCGATCCGAACCAGAGGTTGATGTGACCGATTTGGGCGATGTGACGAGCACCGCAAAAGTCAAATTAACCCGCACCTGGGCTGGACTCTATAAATGCCTGGTGCAAGTTTGCCTGGATCTCGGCGCCACCCAACCTGAGTATTGCGCTAAGGCCCTGGAATACACCGAACGCCACAAAAATCGAAATTTGGTAGAACTGCTTGTTAAATGCCACTTGACTCCGAAAGCCGAAATTCCGGCAGCGGTGCGAAGCGAATTGGAGTCGCTGCAACTTGAAATAGCCAGGGAACAGCGGCACCAAGAACAGCGAGAGATCGAGCCGAGCACTACCTTGATTTCTGAAGGCGACAGCCAAGGTTTAAACAGCGCTTGTTTGCTTCCGAACTCCGACTTCGTGCACTTAAATCAATTGTGGCGGCAGTTTGATGGGTTGATTGCTCGGGAGGTGCAGGCAAACGACCCTTTCTTCAGCCTAGCTCGCAAAGTTGAACCGATCGCTTTTGAGCAAATTCGCCAATTGTTGCCTGGTGCCAATTGTGCTGCCGTGGTGTGGGGGAGTTTGGGGGAGGTGCTAGTTGCTTTTGTGGTGGTCAAGAGTGCACAATATCCGGCCGTTCACCTGTGTTCGCCGGCAAATGCTTTGGCTGCCGAAAGTTGGGCCCAGGAGTACCTCAGCGCTTATTCCGAACAAAAAGGTCGCTGGATCAATCATCTCCCGGCTCGCCTCAAACGCTTGGCTTCGCTGCTGGAAATCGATCGAGTGGTGGCGCTGATTCCAGAGAATTGCGATCGGCTGATTTTTGTGCCGCACCGATTTTTGCACGCTTTGCCGCTCCACGCTTTGCCTCTGGGGGTGAGAGACGGGTTTGAGGAGGGTGGGGGAATTTTTAGGTCTGGGTTGAGCGATCGCAGCGGTTTAGATCTGGAGACTCACAGCGTTTCGGATTTTTCTCAAAGTTCGGCTTTTGGCGAGGTTCCAGCGCCTGCTGCTTATTTGATCGATCGATTTGCTGGAGGAATTCGCTACGCTCCTAGCTGTCAGCTATTGCTGTTGAGACAAAGTGCGCGCGAATCAGCTATTGGTCGGTACAGACCCCGTTTGCAGCACCTTTTGGCAGTTCCAACTTTCACCAGAGATTCGTTCTACAGCAACATTGAAATCGGCAATATTTCCCAGTATTTTTCTAGTGCAGAAGTTGTGCGCCAGAAGCCGGCAATTAAAGAGGCTTTTTCACTAGGAATGTCTGCTAATAATGAGGATTTCTCCCAGCCAATAGGGCAGTGGCAGCAGAAAAAATGTGCTCATTTTGCTTGTTTGAGTTTGCTTAATTGGGCTTTGCCGCTGAAATCTGGCGTGTTTTTTAGGAATGAGTCTCTGAGTTTGGAGGAAATTTTTAATCTGGATTTTCGACAATATTTTTTAGTTACTTTATCGGGTTGCGAAATTGCGGCCGGCGGAGTTAGCGGTGCTGGAGGAGATTTTGTCGGTTTGTCGGCGGGCTTGTTGTATGCTGGCACGTCTAGTGTGGTCAGCAGTCTTTGGAAGGTGAACGATGTTTCTACGCTGCTGCTGACGAGCAAGTTTTATGAAAATCTCGGACGGTTTCCCAGGTTGCAGGTGGGAGATGCGGCGATCGCGCTGGCGGACGCTCAAAGGTGGCTCCGGGATTTGACTGGCGAGCAATTGGAGGTGTTGCTGGCGGATTTTCAACCTCAAATTTCGCAAATGTTCGATCGGCTTTCTCAAAGTTCTCGCCTGATTGCGGAGGCTTCTTTGCAGCAAATCCGCAACCGCAAACCCTATCCTTTTGCCAATCCTTATTATTGGGCGGCTTTTACTGCGGCTGGGGTTTAGTTATCAATTATTAGCCATTAGTCATTTAAAAACCCGACACTAACAACTTATTTAAAGTTGTCAATGTCGGGCAATAATTCAACAAATTACAGCAAAAGTTTAGGATTTTTTGCCTAAAATTTGTTCTTTCAAGGCTTGAATTTCTTGACCTAATTGTTGCCGGTTGGACGATCGCAGCAAATAGCGGTAGATAAACCACCCGGTGTATCCGATACCAATTAGCTCGAATGTCGGTGCTAGCAGGGGGATGTCGTTGAGTTCATCTATTATCCCCAAAAGCACTTTCAAAGAGATAATCGAGGCTACAATTACACCGATCACAGTCAGGGGACTTTTGTATTGCTCGTAAAAGCTGCCGATGTAAGCGGGAAACTCGGACAAAATTGAGATAATTTGTTCTTTGATCTGCTGGGTCTGACTTGGCGGTTCGTCGGTAATTATGACTTTTGTTGTACCGAGCGAACTGTCTGCTTCATTTCCGGCAGGAATGTCGGTGACGATAACGGTTGTTTCTGGTTCGTTTGATGAAGTCATTTCTCCACTCGCAATAGTTTTTTGCTGGTTGGCGGCAGGTATTTCAACTGCTGCTGCGGCTGTTTCAAGAGCCGGTATTTCGACTGCTGCAACCTCCCCGTCGGTTGGTTCAAGAGCCGACACTTCGCCTGTTTCTGAAGTCGGTATTTCGACTGCTGAAACGGGCGCCGCCACTGCTTCAGGAGCCGATATTTCGACTGCTGAAACCTCTGGTGCTGAAGTCGGTATTTCGGCTGGTGAAACGGATGCTGCCGGCTGTTGTGCGACAGAAGTTTCGGTTGCAGTTTCCGCGTTTTGCTGTTCTGGGGTAGGAGTTTCGGCCGCGACACCAACAGCCGGCAAATTCAAGTTGCTAATGGCATCAAGCAAGCGAGTTTTAGCCGTTCCTCGCTGGTGAAGGATTACCCAAGATTCTATCAGGTCGGGGCCGTGCATTGCACCTGTCAGAGCGGCTCTGAGCGATCGCATAATTAGCCCTTTGTTAAGATTTTTCTCTTTACTGAGCTTTTTAGTGATTTTCTGAGCTTCCGCTGATGTCAGGGACGAATGACTTTCCATCGCTTCTACAACTGCTTGTAAAGCCTGTGCAGCCCCTGTTTGCTGCAACTGTGCGAGTGCTTCTTCTTCGTATTCCACGGTGGTGGAGAAGAATACCTTACACATATCCACAGCATCGGTTAAGCGAACGAGACTCGGGCCGATTAAAGCAGCTATTTGTTCGAGCCAGGGGCGATCGGCCTCCAAGTCAAACTCATAACCGCCTTTCTGCCACCAATAAGGTATCAGCAAATCTGTCAATTGCGGCACTGGCATTTTGTGCAGATATTGACTGTTCAGCCAATTGAGTTTATCCCAATCAAATTTTGCACCGGCTTTGTTGACTCGATAGAATGTAAATAATTCTGCTGCTTCCGACAGTGTAAATATTTCCTGCGTTGAATCCGGCGGAGTCCAACCGAGCAAAGTCATGTAATTAACTAAAGCTTCGGGCAGGTAGCCCATATCTTTGAAGTCAGAAATCGAGGTTACGCCGTCCCGTTTAGAAAGCTTTTGTCCTTGGGAGTTTAAAATCAGCGGCGTGTGGGCAAATTCTGGGATTGTCGCGCCCAAAGCTTCGTAGAGCAGTATTTGTTTCGGAGTATTGCCGATGTGATCTTCGCCGCGGATGACGTGGGTGATGCCCATGTCGATGTCATCGACAACTACGGCGAGGTTGTAGAGTGGTTGGCCGATGACGCCGCCGCTGGATGCACGGGCAATCACCATATCGCCGCCGAGGTCGCTACCTTTCCAGGTTACGGTGTCGCGCACCATGTCGTTCCAAGAAATTGTGCGATCGTCGTCGATGATAAACCGAATCACAGCTTGTCGCCCTTCGCCTTCAAAAGCTGCGCGCTGTTTGCTTGTCAAGTTGCGGTGCCGGTTGTCGTAGCGGGGGGCTTGTTTGTTGGCTTTTTGTGCTTCCCGCATTTCGTCGAGTTCTTCCGACGTGGTGTAGCAGCGGTAGGCGAGTCCATTGTCGAGAAGGGTTTGGACTGCTTGGCGGTATATTTCCAGACGCTGCGACTGAAAACTCGGGCCTTCATCCCACTCCATACCCAGCCAGGTGAGTCCTTCGAGGATGTTATCGGTGTATTCGCTCTTAGAACGTTCTACGTCTGTGTCTTCTACCCGCAGGATGAATGTGCCGCCTTGGTTGCGGGCAAACAGCCAGTTGAATACGGCGGTTCTGGCGGTACCGATGTGTAGGTTTCCGGTGGGACTGGGGGCTAGACGGACTCTGACATTCATGTAGATTTTTGCTTTTAGATTGGGGTCGATTTGCTGGTTGGGCGAATAGCTGATGTTTAAGACTTCAAATTTTATTATATTTTGTTGCCGACTTAAAAGTTGTCCTTGGCAGGTGTTTTGCCTCGAATTGCTTGATAATAGGCGATCGGGCTACAGTCTCCGGCAAGGCAGCAGAGGTCATCTTGATGATATTAGCATTGCGGGCGGCCCAGACTGGATTCACCTTTGGGACTATTTTCAAAGCACAAATAACTGTCGTAGGGCTACCCAAATAATTCTTGTAAAATGTTTGTGTGCGATCGACGACATTCAAATATATTTCCCTATGTCTGCTGCTAAAACTGAGTTTTCCGAATCTGTTGCGCCATCACCCGAGTCTGCTGCCCCTGCTTGGCAGATTGAGTTGCTGTACGACGGTGAATGTCCTCTGTGCGTGCGGGAGGTTAATTTCTTAAAAAAACGCGACGCGGGGCGAGGTTTAGTATCGTTTGTGGATATTGCGGATGATGGCTACAACCCGGAGGCCCACGGAGGAATCGACTACGAAACGGCGATGGGTCGGATTCACGCGATATTACCCGACGGTACGACGGTTAAAAATGTGGAGGTTTTTCGCCGCACTTACGAGATTTTAGGTATGGGATGGGTTTATGCTGTGACTAAGTTACCAGCGATCGGGGCGATCGCCAATTGGCTGTACGGAATTTGGGCAGACTGGCGGCTGATGCTGACGGGAAGACCGGATTTAGCAACTATTATGAGCGATCGAACTCAGCGGATCGAGTGCGAAAGTCAGGGCCGCTGCCAACCCAACTCAAAATGAGTAGTATTGGGGAAATTCGATCGGTCTATCAGAAGATGTCAGCAGAAACAGACTGCAACTAACATTAAAGATCGACTACTAAAAGCGGGAAAAAAAATGCAAGATGCAGGCTATACAGTTTTCATTGGCTTCGGCGGCCTCTGGGTACTGATGGGAATTGTCGCTGTGATTGTCCTTTTCAAATCGGACGGTCAAAAAATTAGCTTTGGCAAATGGGGATTGTTAGTGGCTATTCCGATCCTGGTACCCATCGTTCTAGTTTTGACTTATCAGATAGCGCGCCCGTTTATTATCCAACACCTTTGAGCGCTGCTGGGAGTCGATCGTAACTGCAAGCAGGAGTTTTTTTGCCAGCCTTTTAGGGTAAACTGTACCGCGTAGTAGTTAGTTTACCTAAAACACTTTCTCCATCAAATGCCTAAGCCAAGTAAGCCCACAACCAAAGCTCCGACTGTACTCGATCTCTTCTGCGGTGCAGGTGGGATGAGTTTAGGTTTTCAAAATGCCGGCTGTGAGATTCTAGGCGGTATTGATAAAAATCCCCATGCCATCAGAACTCATCATAGAAACTTCCCTAACTGCCAGCTCAAGCTTGATGCCCAACCGATAAAATCTCTGATTAACTTGAGTCAACTAGATATCCAGCCGGGAGAAGTTGATATTTTAATTGGTGGGCCGCATTGTCAAGTATTTTCATTAGTGGGCAAAGGCAAAATGAGGTCTTTGGGCAAACAGATAGAAAGCGATATTAGAAAATTTTATACGAACAGTTCATCCGCTTTGTAGAATATGACAAACCGCTATTTTTTTCAATTGAAAATGTTATTCATCTCCGTAACCACTGGATATTCCCTACTTTGATAGGAGATTTGGAAAAAGGGTTGCATAAAACAAATTGCAATTATCCAGGCTATAATATTAGCCAACTTTCCCAGAGCGCTTTGTATTTGAGGCACCTATGACTAGGATGTTGGAATTAATTGGGAATTCTGTGCCTCCTCTTTTAGCACAGGCGATCGCCGTTAAGTAGCTGAAGTAGTAATAAATGGCTTTAAGAAAGGGTTGGACACGAGATGAACTCATTATCGCAATGAATTTATACTGCAAGCTACCATTTGGACAGCTAGATAGTCGCACGCCAATTATTATTGAAGTCGCTCAAAAGCTGGGAAGAACACCAAGCAGTCTATCAATGAAGCTTTGTAATTTAGCTTCATTCGATCCTGTACTACAAGCCCGTGGCATTCAAGGTCTTCGCGGTGCAAGTAAAGCGGATCGTGGCATTTGGCAAGAGTTTTATACAAATTGGGAAGAACTAGGAGTTAAAAGCGAAGAACTATTACAAGAACTATTTGATAATGTAATACCTGAAGAGTATCAGCTACCCCGACAACCAAAATCTCAAAATGTCAGGGAAATCAAAATACCTAAAAGTCAGCCAACTGGCGAGACAGAAGTAGAAGCGAGTGTAAAAGCACGAATCGGACAAAGTTTTTTTCGCCAAACTATTCTCGCTAACTACAACAGCCGTTGCTGTATTACTGGTAATCCAATTCCACAACTTTTGATCGCGAGCCATATACTACCTTGGGGCGATTACCCAGAACATCGACTCGATCCTCATAATGGTTTGTGCCTTGCTCGTACTCAGGATGCAGCTTTTGATGGGGGAATGATTACATTTGATGAAGATTATCGACTGGTTCTTAGTTCATATCTTGAAAGTTTCTTGCCGGAAAATGTATTAGAGCATAACTTTGTTGCCTATCACGGGAAGCAAATACGTTTACCTGAAAAATTTCAACCTAATCCTAACTTTCTCCGCCGTCATCGAGAAGAAATTTTCCTTGACAATTAAATTAACAGGTAGACTTGCACATTTTTTGCATACCCTTGACAAACAAGATTATTATCTTTTTCTGCGACTGCTTGCCCGCGATCGAATCCGCCTTTTACCTGGCTCTCAACTTGGTCTTCTGGGGGACTGCGGGTTGGCAGTTGAATTTGTGATCGCCTGTCAGCCCAGGCACCAGAACAAACCGAATCCAAGTCGGTTTATTAATTTTACTCAAATATCTTGCGAGAATTAGTGTTGGTTCGATCCTAGGCTGGTAACATTCCGATACGTTGCAGGAGCGAAAGATTTAATATCGAGTAGAACGAGCTCGGTAAATTCTAAAACGGGTTTCGCTGCCTGCAAGTCGCAGTATCCAGAGCTATCTAATCCCGTGTGAATTCCTAATGTTAGACAACGCTTAAAAATTTAGGTGACGAAGTGAGCTTGAAACAATGCCTCACCTCCACTAATGGTAACTCCACCTCCCGAATAATTCATGTAAGACCTGTATTTCTGAATTTCTTCGATTAGTTCATCAACACTGACCTTTTTACGGTTTTCTAGATATCGGCAATGTGGATTAGAACAGTAAAGGCAACGTAGCAGGCAGCCTGCTGTTTACCTTCTGATGTTGATCTAGGCTTTGTGAAACAAACGCTGGTACTGTGCTAACTCAGTACCAGCGGTTATTTTTCAGCATATCGCCTTTTTCAGCAATCTGAACATTTTCTATTTTGAACGGGACAGACGGGGCTCGAACCCGCAACTTCCGCCGTGACAGGGCGGTGCTCTAACCAATTGAACTACTGTCCCTCGTTTTGCCGTTTTTTCAGGCACAATTTCTATTATGCCTATAACTTCACCTTTTGTCAAGAGGTTTTTTGAACTTTTATTTGGAAGCCCAAAATTTGAGTCTCTTGCAGGGGACTGAAGTTGTTGTCGCTCACCAAAATCAGACCTCTGCTACCATCGCCTAACACCGGGCCTAATGTCAAGCCCTCAATGTTGTCTAGGGGAATTTTCAGGGTTTCCAAATCCAGCAGCAGGCGTTTTTGAGCGGGAGAAACCTCGCTGAGACGGCTTTGGAGGCTTTCGAGTGCTTCAATACGATCGCTCTTTTCCAAGGAAATCTCAAATAGTTTAACAGTAACTCCGGTTTCCAGGGAGAAAGCACGCTCTAAACTCAGCAAACGGTTATCGTCGATCGCCACCAAATCCACTAAACCGTTGCTAGTTAATTTTCCCACAGGATTCGCACCAGCGGGTAGCGGTTCGGTGATGTAGAGAAACGATGCTTCGGGATTGCCGCTCACCGCATCGTAGCGCAAAATCCGGCACGGGCTCCCGGTTTCCAGGGAAGGTACAGCGCCATCTTGAACCAACGCATTTTCTGTGGCGGTGAATAGGTATTTGCGATCGGGCGTTAAAGTTAAACTTTCAAATGATAGATTGTTGCGGATGCCTTTACTGCCCTTGTCGTCGGGCAAAAATAGTTCAGGAATTGCCAGCGTTTTCAGGAGTTTACCATCGAGGGAGAACTCTTTGATAAAAGGATTTATTTGGCGATCGACATCTCCCTCAGAAGAAACAAACACGCTATTGCCAGTAAAAACTATCCCTTCCGGATCTAAACTTAATTCAGGAAAACTTTTACCCTTTTCATCTAATAAAGTAGTGACACCAGTAAAAGTAATTTTTTCTTTTTCCAGTTTACCAGATTGCCAGTTAATTTTGAGAGTATAGAAGCGCGCCGGAGCCTTGCTGCTTCGGTCATCAGAAATGGCATAATAAACTTGTTTGTCGGCATCATAAGTAATGCCCGAAAGTCCGCCAATTTCCGTACCCTGAAAAGGAGAACCTGTAGGAAATATGGCTCTACCGATAAAATCTATTTTGGTAACGGCGAAAGATTTGGCTGACTGGTTTACCCAAATAGCAACAGTTGCTGCCATGAAAAAACAGACAATAAATATAGTTGTTTTTGCTAGCTTTCGCATTTTACCAATAAATACATGATTACCTATCTACTTTTTCCCTTTCTTCCTTCGCGCCATTCGCGCCTTCGCTGTTCGTTAAATCTCAAAATCACGGCTCATGATTTAGCAAAAAATTGGTCAACCAATCTTTAACTACATAAGTAGCACGACAGTCGTCCTCATTGTAGCGGACGATCGCCTCCAAGAGCGATCGATCGCCGGTTTTGAGCCAATCGTCGTACCAGCAGACGCACTGAGCACCATTAGCCTTAGCATCTCGCCAGTCAAAACCCAGCCAGCGGGCAATTGGTTTGAGTGCGTAACTTTCCACCGGCATAATCGCCTTTTGCGTCACTTGTTTGTGAATATCTACAAACCGTTTCAGCACGGGTTTCCACAAATAAGCTGGAGTATTGTAAAGTTTAGCCAGTCGCTTAAAAGTCTTGACTTCGTAGTCGCAAAAGTGGAAAATAGGAGCAATAGGATAAGCCCACATTAATTCTAAAAATTGCTCCCAAATTGCTCCTTCCTCTGCTGCTGATTCTGCTAAAAAACCGTGGAATTTTTCCGTATTGTTGTACCTGTCAACAACTAAGACTCCGTGGAGGTAATCCAAGTTTAACTCTGGTTCGGCTTCAATATCAAAGTAGAGTTCGATTGGGGCGATCGGTAAAAAGACAGATTGGGAATAGGGAATTGGTTTCTTGCGGAGAATTGGCCCAGGTATAGAAGATGTCGCAGGTTTATTTTCTCTAATTTTTACTTCCTCAACTGCGATGTCATTCAAGATATTGTCTACAATATCTGGTACTATTTCAGATGAGTTAAGTTCTTCTGAATTCTCCCTTCTACCTTCTTCTCGATCGTTAATCCGTGTATCCGTGTCAAAATTCGTATCGTGCCTTCCTTCTTCCTTCTTCCCTCTTCCTTCTTCCTTCTTCCTGACATCCGTTACAGAATCCGTTGCCGAACTTCCTTCTTCCTTCTTCCTTCTTCCTTCTTCCCGCAACAGCGGTTGATTTAGCAAGTGCGATTGAGCTTGCTGCACCACATCAAAAGCAACTCTGTCAGGGAATTCTGGATGCTCAGCAAGCAGTTCGGAACTAGCATTAGCGAGAGCTTCTACATCAGTAATTTCGATAGTTTTTAGTCTAGCATAGCGGCTGGCAGTAACTCCCGGCAATAACGAAAGATGTTTAATAGATTCGGCTTCGGCGTGACATATAGTATACCAACCGCAAAGATTGCACTTTTGCCGGGAAATAAACACCTCTGGTTTATCCCGATTTTCTATCATCTGAATGCAGTTCTCTAAAATCTCGAACATCTGAGGAGTTCGCTGGTCTAGATTCACCGACCACAGCCCTTTTTTTCGCAGCATCAGCCACGCAGTCTCTGGCATTGTTTCCTGCACGGAAGCTAAAACTTGGGCGTGAAAAGCTGCGATAATTTGATACTCTTGTTTGGGTCGCTTGCTAAGCCAAATATCTGCAGTAATATAACTCCAATCGCCAAATTTTGATTGTCCGGGCTGTTTAATTAATAAATGGGGGCGGCCGATTAGGGTAATGTTTGAAGAGTGAAGATTGGAGGATGAAAGATGAATGGGAGTTTCGGGGAGGTCGCCAAATTCTGGGAAATATTGACGGTCGATTCCTACCAGAGAAGTTGTTGTGCCGTTGGTTTGGCCGAATTCGCCCTGGATCAGAACTCCTCGGTAAATGCGATCGACTCCTTGCTGCATTAAACTCAATGTAGCGGCCGCGCCGGCTTCCCAATCCCCTCTAGGATAATATGGTTGTTGGTAAGTCTCGTGTTCCAAAGCTTGCTGCTGGTATGCCGCGCTGTCGCGCATCAGTTTCAGCAAAAAGTCGCTGGGGGGATCTAGTTGTTTCCAGTCTCCGCAGGTGTCTAAAAATGCTCGGAGATGGCATCGTTGATAGGAAAGTAGTAGTTTGTCAGTTATTAACATTTAGTATTCGCAAGGCATAGAGTATCAGGCAAAAGGTATAAAATTCACAGCATTAGTTATTCAATATTAACGCTATCAATAATTCCCCAAAAAAAATGACAAAGGACAATCACCGGCAACAATTCCCAGCTTTGGCCAATAAAGCTTATTTTAACTACGGCGGACAAGGGCCGCTGCCTGAGCCTGCTTTAGACGCGATTTATCAGGCTTACAAACGGGTGCAGCTTGGGGGGCCGTTTTCGGGGGAGGTGGGGGCTTGGGTGGTTCAGGAGGCGATGCTGACGCGACGTGCGATCGCATCTGAGTTGGCGGTACCTCCTGAAACCATCGCCCTGACAGAAGATGTCACCGTCGGCTGCAATATTGCGCTGTGGGGCATTGACTGGAAAGCAGGCGACCATTTGCTGCTTTCTGATTGCGAACACCCCGGCATTGTAGCCAGTGTAATGGAACTTCAGCGCCGTTTCAACATTGAGGTTTCGATTTGTCCGTTGGCGGCTACTTTGAATGAAGGTGATCCGGTGGCGGTGATTGTTGATAATTTGCGGCCAAATACTCGCTTGTTGGTTATCAGTCACATTTTGTGGAATACTGGCCAAGTTTTGCCTCTGGCTGAGATTGTGAAAGTGTGTCATGAACCCCCCCTAACCCCCCCTTGGCAAGGGGGGGGACAAGAGGATTTGTCCCTGATTCAAGGGGGGGGACAAGAGCAATTGCCTGCCAAGAATTACAAAGTTAGAGTATTAGTTGATGCGGCTCAATCTGTGGGGGTTTTGCCTTTAAATTTGATTGAATCGGGGGTTGACTTTTATGCTTTTACTGGTCATAAATGGTGGTGCGGCCCGGAAGGTTTGGGGGGGCTTTATGTGAGTGCGGAAGCTTTGGCAGATTTGCATCCGGTGTTTATCGGTTGGCGGGGAATTGGGCCGGGTACTAATGGTAAACGTTTTGGCTGGAAGCCGGGATCGCAGCGCTATGAAATTGCGACTTCTGCTTATCCTTTGTATGCGGGTTTGCGGGAGGCGATCGCCCTGCAACATGAATGGGGTACGATCGAGGAAAGGTATGCAGAAATTTGCCGTTTGAGTAAGTATCTCTGGGAGCGTTTGTCGGAACTTCCCGATGTGGAATGTTTGCGGAAATCTGCGCCGGAAGCTGGTTTGGTTTCGTTTCGATTAACTAATGGGATGCCGCACAACAAGCTTGTCAATTTGTTGGAGAAACAGGGAATTATGGTAAGGACTATTCTTAATCCTGACTGTGTGCGGGCTTGTGTTCACTATTTTACAACTGAGGCGGAGATTGATAAGTTGGTTGGGGCGATCGCCATAGCGAAGTTTTCATTTGAGTAAAACTTTAGCATCGGCAGTTATTCATTTTCAGCAAGCCACAGCTCGATTTCTTCTCGGTTGTGTTCGTAATAGTTCGCAACCGCTTGCAAATCTTGAAGGGTGAGTCCTGGATAATTATAGAGAAGTTCGGCTTCAGTTGCGCCCTGTTGTTGGTAGGCGATAATCGTCCAGACGGGAATGCGGGTATCGCGAATTCGCGCTGCACCGCCACAAATTCCTGGAGTTTTGTGAATGGGATGTTGAAGGGTTTGGACGAATTGCAGCGTTTGTGCTAGCAAGTCATCAGGCAGTGTTTCAATGGTTTGGAGAAGTTGTACTTTGATGGTCATAATCGATATCCAGATGCAATAGCGGTTTACACATTGGCAGCTTCGATAATTCGCTCAGCAGCAATAGAGGCATCTATTTCCTGAGAGTGAACTGCATTAAAAGCGAGAACATCGTTCACTTGAACTTCACTTAAATCATACTCAGCGGCAATTTGGTTTGGCGAAAAAACCCATTTTTTGGCTGCAACTACTACTGTTTGCACCCGCAACCGAGTGCCGCGCAAAACGGGAACGAGTTGGCCGCTAGCGCCGCGCACATAGGTGATTTCAGGAAAAGCGCGATCGTAATTCCGCTGGTTGAGGGTAGCGACTTTTTCGGCTACAGCCCAGAGGATAAACCAATAGAAGGAAATGCCTTGGAGTGTCGCCAATTTTTCAGCTTCTTGCTGTAGCTGAACGAGTAAGTTTAAGGTGTGGGATGTCAGCGTGAATGGCAGTCAGTGGGGTTCGTAGTTTATGACTAACAATTGAGATAAATTATGGATATTAATACGATGATTGTGCTTAAGCTTATAATTTAATTCAGCTATAGCCAGCCACAGCCAGGAGAACAGCTATGTTTCGCAACACGAACTTACAAACAAAGCTAATTACCGCTTTTATATTGATGGGGTTGCTCGTCTTCGTGTTTGCTGGCGTAGGGTGGAGCGGGGTTTCCAGGCTAAGTGTACACATCAATACCCTCGGTGAGGATAGCCTGCCAAGTGTGACTGCATTGTGGAATATCAACGAAGGACAGACCCAAATTCAGGCATCAGAGCGATTACTCTTCGATCCCGAAATGACTAAAGCACAAAGGCAAGAGGCATTAGCTAGAATTCAGAATGCCTGGAAACAAATCAACGAAAACTTTCAAAAATACGAAAAGATCCCGAATACCCCAGAGGAAGATAAAAACTACAAAGAATTTCAACAAAATTGGGATGCTTGGAAGAAAGCCCATGAAAAATTGCTGAATATAGAACAAGACTATAACCAAATTGGCATCCGGAATCCCTGGAAAAGGCAGGTTCAGCTAATTAGTCAGGGTAAGAGAAATTCACCAGAAATCGCGGCAGTTAAAACAGCACTGGAACTCCGTACCAAGATGGATGAGTATGGCTCAAGTACAGAAGAGCCTTTATTTAAGAGAGCTACAGATTCAGTTATATCAGTTATAGCCTTCAATCAAGACATTGCAGACAAGACTAAGCAATCAGCCGATCGGGATATAAATCAGATTGGATTCTGGGTTGTTGTGGGGATGATTCTAGGTCCGGTGACAGCGATTATTTTGGGAATATTCTTTGTGGCGATCGCTAAGCCCATCGACAAAGCCCTCAAAGGCATTGTCAATATGATAGTCAGTTCTTCCAGCCAAATTGCCGCTACAGTTGAGCAGCAAGAACGGATCGTCAATCAGCAAGCAACGGCGGTGAATGAAACTACTTCCACAATGGATGAATTGGGAGCATCATCGCGCCAATCAGCAGAGCAAGCAGAATCAGCATCTAACAATGCCCGTGCGGTGTTAAACCTAGCGGAGGAAGGAGCCACAGGCGCACGTCAAGTTTTAAACCAGGCGGAAGATGGCAATAAGGTAGTGGAGAAATCTCT
>NZ_JAUBQD010000030.1:0-14580 GCF_036701085.1 Microcoleus sp. Pol7_A1 | reverse complement strand
CAAGATACAGCCCAAGCTTTTAAAGAGGTAACACAGTCGATCAATGATATCGTTTTGAAGAATCAGGAAATGACGATTGTCGCTATCAACAATAGCGTTTTGAAGAATCAACAAATGACTCTCGCTTCAATCAACGATATCGTTTTGAAGAATCAACAAATTTCTCTCAATGCCATGCAACAAGCATTAGCCGTCCAACAAGTAGTTGAAGCAATGAATACTATCAATTCTGGAGCTAAACAAACTGCTAGCGGTATTAATCAAACTAAGGTAGGTACTCAACTACTAAACGATGCAGCTCAAAATCTTAAAGTATTGAGTGCCAAATAGAAAGATTATATCGATTCCGGTTGCACTCCTCACGATCATTAACAGTTCACTGTGAGTCAAACAACTGAAAATTGCGCTTATATTTGGTGGCCACTTTACTATTCCGATGAAGCGCAGATTTGATATGAAATCAGGAATGTACGGGAAAATAATTTTTATTATACTCTAATCTCTAATCTGTATTTTGTATAAGAAGCCAAGTTGCGGGTTATTAGTGATTTCCAGCGATCTATTACGTCACTGAGATTCTTCCCATTTTTTTAGCCAACAAGATTGTAGCTGTCATTGTTAAGTTTTACAGTACCATAAATCAACAAAAAAATCGCCCTTTCTCTAAAATAACCAAAGGGCGATCGACTTTTTAACTCAACTAATTAATGACTGTGCCCGTGCCCGCCATGAGAATGCCCGTGTTCACCATGAGAATGCCCGTGATCCCCATGAGAATGCCCGTGCCCGCCATGAGAATGACCGTGATCCCCATGAGAATGCCCGTGTTCCCCGTGAGAATGACTGTGCTCGCGGTGCGCCGAAGCCAAACTCGGATTAACAGCAACCGCAGTCTCACTCAACAACGCTTCAATCTGCGGATTTGCCCACTCAGCGGCCATTTTCAGAAACTCTGGATGGTCGTTAACGCAAGGCAATTTGCGGTAAGTAACTCCTTTACGCTGTTTCTGCAAAGACTCAATAATGTGGTCTACATCTAACAAAGTTTCGTGATTTTCCGTCGCAAATCCGATCGGCATAAACACGATCGCAGTTGCACCCAAATCGATCAAATTCTTCGCAGCCAACGTCGCATCAGGCTGCGTCCATTCAATCAGCGGTGTGTCGTGATTGAGCCAACCTACCGAAATCAAAGGATAGCGATACATCAAACGTTCCCGCACGCGATCGTACAAAGCTTGACTTTCCACAATTCCCGAAGTAAAGCCCTTCGCTTTGTGCGGACAACCGTGATTCATCAGCACAATCCCAATCTGAGAAGGCAAATGCGCTACAGCTAAATCGTTCTTAATTTCCTCTTCAACCAAATCCGCCATTAGCTGGATGTAAGCAGGTTCATCGTAAAAAGAAGGAATGTAGCGCTGTCCTTTTACCCAATGTTCCTTACCATCAAAGGTTTGTGCTAAAGCTTTATTCACCTGTTCGACTGCAATGCCGCTGGTGAAAACAGAATCAACTACCAACAGCGGATAAATCAGAATTTTGTCAAATCCTTCTGCTTGAATTTGAGGGATTACTTGTTCCGGCAAAAACGGCGCACAAAAGTTAAAAGCTTTGAACACTTTTACTTTATCGCCCCATTTTTCCTGTAAATTCTTTTCAATCCCGGCGCGCTGCTGTTCAAAAATTGCATTGTGCGGCGAAACGAATTGACCGTGTTGGTGACTCCACTCGTGCAAGTCAAAGATTGCTAAAATCTTCGCCAGCGGCGGATAAATCCAAAGCGGTACTGGCGCAAACTTTGCCGTAAGCAAATTTAAAGCTTGTTCGTTGTAGTTTGCAAAATCGTCGTAGCTTTCGACTTCGCCGTAACCCATCAGCAATACAGCAACCCGATCGTTACTTGCGGGTGCTGCAGATGTTTTTAAATCGATTTTTTCTGGAGAAGCAACCACTTTGTATTCCTCAATTTTATTTATTCTAAGAGATCCAGGCAGGATGAAGGGTGAATGGGAGATTTTTCATTGTTTGCGATCGCACGACTGACGTGCGCGGGGCTGATTCCCGATTTCTGTGCCCATACTTCCCGGTCAAACCTCTTATTTATCCTAGAAACCGGATTGATGAGCATCAGTCCTAAGTCGGTTTTTTGACCTTGACCCGAAATTCGTAGGGCAGCTAAGCTGGCAGGCCTCTAATTTTCACAATCATGTTTCTTTAAGCTTTTGTGGGGTCGGCTTCGACGCCACCAGAAAAGTTAAATCTAAATACAGAACTGCTTAAAACTAGAATCAGGCTTTGCTAAGCTTGACAGGGAATGGGGCCTGGGGGGATAAGTTTTATGTTTTCTTAAGACTCCCTCACCTTGCCTCAGATTAATGCGGTTTGGAGCGTTCCCAGCTTTTAACTTGGGGGGATACTCTTCAAACTTGACTCTATTATAACTTTAACACCCTATCCCCTGGGGTAGTATATGATATAGTAGGCATATGATAAAGTTATGTTGCGAACTATATTAACTTTCTTGACGAACTATGAGACTGGTAATTTGCCCCGGAGTCCACGAACCAAAGCTAACCGACTGTTTCCTGACGGGACTTTCGGGGCTTTGGGGGCTGGCAGCCGATCGCCCAAACCAGCAAATAGTAGATCGTGTCAAGATTTTTCCCGCTCATAAATATCCGCCTTTTTCAGCTTTTGACATATGGAACTTTTTGTGTAGCGAAGAGTTAGCAGGAGAAAGCCTAGTATTTGTCAGCTTTTCGGCAGGAGTAGCCGGGGCGATCGGGGCGGCTTGGATGTGGCAGCAACTCGGCGGCAAAGTCGGGGCATTTTTTGCCTTAGACGGTTGGGGAGTACCTCTGGCGGGCAATTTTCCCATCCACCGAATCAGCCACGATCGCTTTACGCACTGGAGTTCGGCAATTCTCGGTGGCGGTGGAGAGAGTTTTTATGCAGATCCGCCGATCGAACATTTGGATTTATGGCGAGCTCCCCAAACGGCAAAAGGCTGGCACGTCAGCCAAACCGCCGCCGGCATTGAGACTGTCGCACCCACAACCGCAGCAAAATTTTTAGTCCACCTATTGAAACAATACGGAGTCCAATCAGTTGTTTAATCTAAATTTAGTATCCTCAGCGATCGCACCTATTGCCACCATCGCCCGCCTCGACAATTCTGTCACTTCAGCCACAACAAACAGCCTCAAACAGTGGTTAATATTTAGCGCCTCAGCATTTTTAGTCTCAATTCCAGTATTCGTGCAAGCACCCTTAGTGCGTTTATATCCAACCATCAGTTTGCTATCAACTATCCCCTGGTTCGTACTTAGTTTAATCCTCATTTTCCGCCCCAAAACACAACTTTGGGGAGATTTATTATTAGGATTTGCCGGATGCTGGCTGGCTGGTTCTATCTATTGGGGCTGGTTCAGATGGGAACCTATTTTACATCTACCTATAGAAGCAATTGGCTTGCCTTTTGCTATTTGGTGCTTGGGCAAATCTTGGGGGAAAGTTGGCAGCTATTTTTATTTAGGTTCTCTATTGGGTACTGCCATTACTGATTTATATTTTTACTTAACTGGGTTGATGCCCTACTGGCGCCAAGTGATGCACGCGGAACCGGAATTAGCTATGCCGATTTTTCAAAGTGCGATCGGTCAAATTGAAACTCCTTGGGGCATAGGTTGCGCTCTAGTTTTAATCGCTGTGTTGCTAACAGTCGGTTTGCTGAGTTTGCGCGGCACGCACCTGCACTGGCGCGCGTTTAGCGGAGCGGTGTTAAGCACGCTTTTGGTAGATGGTTTATTTTGGCTGGCTGCTTCTGCGGCTTAAGATTTATGATTGGTTCCTATGTTGGTAATTTTTGATCGCAGATGTGGGCGGATTGACGCAGATTAACGCAGCTTTTTTGAGATATCTAGTCTTGAGATTCCCGATTTATTAAAGAAGTCGGGAATTTGGGTATTTAGTGAACAATTATGAGTTAAAATCTAAAATCTAAAATCTAAAATCCCAAATCAAGATCATGTCTCTCATTTCAATTCGCGGTGTAGAACATTATTACGAGTGGATAACGGCAGATAACAGTGCCCAACCCAGCGGCAAACCAGTGATGGTATTTATGCACGGCTGGGCGGGATCAGCGCGCTACTGGGAAAGCACGGCACGGGCTATTGCGGATGATTTTGATTGTTTGCTCTACGATATGAGAGGTTTTGGTCGATCGCCCTTGCCGAAAGAGCCTCCTGAGTCCAGCTACGAACTCGAAACCTACGCCCGCGACTTAGCTGCATTATTAGAATCTCTGAATTTAAGCCGCGTCTTTCTCAATGCTCACTCTACAGGTGCATCAATTGCTACTTTATTTCTCAACCTTTATCCCGAAAAAGTAGAGAAAGCAATTCTCACTTGCAGCGGGATTTTTGAATACGATGAAAAAGCCTTTACAACTTTTCACAAATTCGGCGGCTATGTGGTAAAATTTAGGCCATCTTGGTTGGCATCGATCCCGTTTGCCGATCGGCTATTTATGGCCCGGTTTTTGCGCCGTTCGCTGCCCACAGAGGTCAGTCTGGCGTTTCTCAAGGATTTTTTAATGGCAGACGAGCAAGCTGCTATAGGTACAATGGTGACGGCTGTTAGCAAAAGAGCAGCCGAGGAAATGCCCCAAGAATTTGCGCGGCTGAGTGTTCCCACACTGCTTGTGGCCGGAGAATTTGACCAAATTATCCCTGCCATCATGGGAGAGCAAGCGGCCTCCCTCAGCAAAAAAGTAGAATTTGTTATAATTCCCAATACGGCTCACTTTCCGATGCTGGAGGATGCAGCAACATACTTGCAGCGAATTCGAGACTTTTTGCCAGCAGCGGCTTAGCTGAGTTATTGTTCATCTAATGTACGATCGGACAAGCAAGCTTTGACCCCGCCCAAAAACGGATACTTGCGAACAACAGGAGTTGCCAGCAGCCTAAAATTTTAGACTCTTGTTCAAGCTCCCAGATTCATCTGTGGAGTAAAGCTCAAATCGTTCGACTGAGCGCTCGACGGCTCGACTGAGCGCTCGACGGCTCGCCGAACGTGTCACGCCGAAGTCTCAAATCTCAAATCGACTAACAGTGACTTTTGGTCTGATCTTAATTTTTAATTCCTAATTTCTTAAAGCGAAAGGTGGTACAATGAACGACCTCGACCAATACTATAAAGTGCTGGAACTGTTGCCGGGAGCTTCCAGAGAAGAAATTAGCCAAGCCTACAAGGATTTAGCGTTCATTTGGCACCCCGATCGCATCCCCAAAGACAATCCCCGACTACTACAGAAAGCTGAAGAAAAGATTAAGGAAATTAATCAAGCTCGCGAACAATTGCGATCGATTCAACCAAGAGGTCAGAATCAGAACGTTCAGCAAAAACATACTCAGCACAGAAACACCCAGCAACAAAATACTCAGTACAGAAACACCCAGCAACAAAACACTCAGCAACAAAATACTCAATACAAAAACACCCAGCAACAAAATACTCAATACAAAAACACCCAGCAACAAAACACCCAGCAACAAAATACTCAGTACAAAAACACCCAGCAACAAAACACCCAACAACAAAATACTCAGTACAAAAACACCCAGCAACAAAACACCCAGCAACAAAACACCCAGTACAGAAACACTCAGCCACAAAACACTCAGCCACAAAACACTCAGTACCAAAACAATCAGTACAGAAATACTCAGTATCCAAACACCCAACACCAAAACACCCAGCCACCGCCGGCAAACCCAAAAGAACCCCACTACTCTTCTGAAACCTCTCCAGGAAAATATGCTGGCAATTATGCTGGAAATCCTTCAGGGCCTTATTCAGATGCGTCCCGCTACCAATCGCCCCCGCCGCAGCCATCTCAGTCTTACCGCCAAGCTGCGCCGCAAGCTCCCGATTTGAGCGGTTCCAACTTCCAAGGAGCTTCCTTAAAAGAAAAGGATTTTTCAGGGAGAAACTTGAGCAATGCAAACCTGAGTGAAGCCGACTTAAGCGATGCTTTTCTACACAACGTCAACCTCACAGGCGCGAATTTGCACAAAGCAAACTTGTTCAGAGCCAATTTGTTAGGAGCTTGTTTGATCAATGCCAACTTGAGAGAAACCAACTTAATCGGAGCAGATTTGAGCGGTGCAGATTTGAGCGGTGCGGACTTAACAGGAGCGAAAATCGGTTACGGCGATCGAGTTATGGTAAAACTCACTCGAACTACATTAACAGGTACAATCTTACCCGACGGTACGGTTCACAGCTAAACGATTTAGTTTGTAGTCAGTTGGTGTAGGCCCGGGTTTTACCCGAAATATTGGCTGCAACCAAAAAAACACAAAAATCCGCCCTTCGCCGCGAATTTTAGATCAAAACTTATATTATGTCCGCTAGAACAACTGCAATCAAATTGGTTAGTAGTGAGGACGTTCGTCTGAATTTTATCAGAACTTGCATTCCTCGATGCGCACCCATAGCGGTTAAATTACTTAAGATGATATTATCAGCTCGCGATCGCACAAACCGAGTTTTTTTATCCGGTTCAAGGACTGCAACGAAGTCTTTTGGTTCATCAAAGCCCGTGTCTGCCTCCAACACGGTTAATAGAGCTTCATATTACAGCAACCGCCAAAACGCATCCTTTTTTTTCCTTCTTCCTTCTCTTCCTTCTTCTTTCTTCCTTCTTCCTTCTTCCTTCTTCCTTCTTCCTTCTTCCTTCCGTTATTAATTACTTCCGGCACGGCGATCGCGTAACTTTTTTCCAGCAGCCAGCATAGCACCTCCGACCATCAAACCCCCCACAGTCATCGGTTCTGGAACCGGTTCAGGTTGAACCGTCCCCACAGAACCGCCTTTAATAAATACAGCAGAATCTAAATTGCCATCGCCCACATCTTTAATGCGGATGCTGAGAACATTCGTCTGATTTTTCTTGAGCAAACCCTCAAAACCTAAAACTTTAGTAAAGCCATCCAGCTTAACGATGTTAGCAGCAATACCTGTCAAACTTGGGTTGTCAATATAGTCTCGGTGATCTTTAGAGCGATTATTTGGATCGGGAACAAGATTATTAATCGTAACTGTTTTTCCGTCGCTCAATTTCGCCAAATTAGTGCCGTTCAGCAGCAGTTCAAAATCGTCATTAAATTCAGAACCGCCGAACTCAGGAAACTCCTCCGAAGCAAATACATATTCAAAGAACAACTTTTCAACCGTGCTATTAGCAAAAAAGCTGAGGTTTAGCTCGGTAAAATCGCCCTTTTCACCTTTAGCGCCAAAGTCCGTGTTTAAATCGCTGCCGTTGGTCAGCACGACGACGTTATCTTTCCGATTCTGACCCGGTAGATCGGCAACTTTACCAGTGCTGAGAACAACACCTGATGTCAAACCGAAGGGGTCATTAGTAAAAGTACCAAAAGCAGCCGAATTACCCATAATTGAAACAGAGAAATTACTCAATCCCACTGTATTAGCCCCCAACAAATTATTTTTCAAAGTCTCAATGTTATTAGTTGCCCCTACCGAAAATGCCATTGCTGGTGCTGTCCACAAGCTCAGAGCAGTAGTTAACGTAGCAGTTAAAGCAGCAATTTTGTGAGTAATTATCATAAGTTTTTCCGTAAAAATACAAACCTGATTTTATGCTTAACTTAATTTTTACATTATTTAGCTATCAATGTCTAGTGCCTTTACAATAATTTTACATCTCAGTAAATTTACGCTTTTTGTGCTTCATTTTTTTGATAATTGCTGGCAGTTAGTCAGCACATAAACCTCACTGCAAAAATACGCATACAAAAACAGACGTACACAGACTAATAATTTTAGGACTTATGCACTGGAAACCAAAGACACCGGGTTTTGATACTGTTTGCGATCGCCAAAATGACTAATGACTAATGACTCCGCCCAAAAACGCATACAAGCCCCAGACTCCTGTCGTGGAGAGATCGTAATTTTCGACCTAGTTCAAGCTCGCAAATTCATCTGTGGAGTAAATCTAAAATCGTTCGATTGAGCGCGGCTCGACGCCTCGCCGAAGTCTAAAATCAAAAATCTCTTATCGACTGACTGATTACTAAAACCCCCTTGCTTCTCCTTCCCCGCGCCGATCGGCAGCCCCTTCCAACCAACCATCCCCAGTCAGGACGATCGCATTGGCATTGCCCCAGCCGTCACGTTCGAAAATCAGGTGTCCCCGCCGCCGCAACTCCGAAAGCGTCGCAGTCTCAAAACCTCCCCGTTCCACCATCAGGCGATCCGGTTGCCACTGGTGGTGTACGCGAGGTGCAGACACAGCATCGCCGACATTCATGTCGTAAACCAATACGTTCAGTACAATTTGCAGCACCGTGGTAATAATCGTGCTGCCTCCGGGAGCTCCCGCAGCGAGGCGAAATTTGCCATTTTCTGTCACGATGACCGGCGTCATGCTCGATAAAGGAGTTTTGCCCGGGGCGATCGAATTTGCCTCCCCGCCCACCAAACCAGACGACAAATTCGGCACTCCCGGCGCCGCTGCAAAATCATCCATCTCGTTGTTGAGCAAAATTCCCGTACCCGCGGCCACGACTCCAGCCCCAAAACCCCCATTCACCGTAAACGTTAAGCTTACTACGTTGCGCTCTTTGTCAACTACCGTCAGGTGGGTAGTTTCGGGAGACTCCCACAGCAGACGGTTCAAAGTTTCAGCATCAACAGCCTTTACCTCGCTAGAGGGTCTGGCTTTTGATATTTGGATTTGCGATCGTCTCAATTTGCCATAATTGGTGCTAGTCAAAGCTTTGACCGGTACACTCACAAAATCCGGGTCGCCCAAATACTCAGCCCTGTCAGCATAAGCAATCCTCATGCTCTCCGCCAGCAAGTGCAAAGTATCTGGACTTTGCCTCCCCAACCTCTTGAGATCGGTATCTCCCAGAATATTTAAGATTTGCAACAAATGAACGCCGCCGGAAGAAGGAGGCGACATGGCGCAAATTTCGTAAGCCCGAAAGTTGCCGCAAACCGGATTTCGCCACATCGGCGTATAGTTTTTCAAATCTTCGAGAGTGATAATGCCACCATTTTTAGCCATGTCGGCGGCGAGCGCCCGTGCAATGTCCCCGCTATAAAAACTTTGCGGATTTTCAGCAATCTGCCGCAAAGTCCGCGCCAAATCCCGCTGGACCAAAAGCTCACCCGGCTGGTATAAAATGCCACCACGAGTAAAAACCTCCCGCGCCGCCCGGTTTTTTTTGATAGCATCCTGTCGTTGCTGGGTAGCCGTGGTAAACCGCGAACTTACCGGAAAGCCTTTTTCAGCCAGGGCGATCGCCGGCGCCACCACCGCAGCCCAAGGCAACTTACCATACTCGCGGTGCACCGTATAAAGTCCAGCAACAGTACCCGGAATACCCGCCGCCAAATGCCCGTCCCGACTTGCCCTTGGGCGCACCTTACCTTGCTTGTCGAGGTACATATCCCGCGCCGCCCGTTTCGGAGCTCGTTCCCGGAAATCCAGCGCTTGCACAGTCCCCGTTTCGGCCCGCCGCAGGAGCAAAAAACCCCCGCCGCCGATACCCGCCGAAAAAGGCTCCACCACCGAAATCGCCAAAGCCGTAGCAGCCGCCGCATCCACTGCATTGCCTCCCTGTTGTAGCAGGGCCAGCCCCGCAGCGCTCGCCAGAGGGTGAGCCGAAACAGCCATGCCCTGTTTGCTGCGCTGCTGCAAGTTTGACGGTGGCTGCTGGCAGCCGCCGCAAACCAAGACTGTTAGAAAACAAGTATAAATTTGCACTTTGCTCAAAAACTTTGGCAACATTTTTTACGGGTGATTCGAGAATTTTTTACAGTATAATTTTACACTCATCTTCGCTAAAACCGAGCGGTACCCATCTCAACCGCAGATAAATTACCTGTTATGGCAGACGGGGAAACGATATGAGCCTGGGAGGCTCTCGCGGTGAAAGAGGAAGAGAGAAATGAGGGACAGCTTATGGCAACTTAATAATGAAACAAGTTTGAAAAAGCATTTTTATTGATTAAATAGTGATTTAAACAAAGCTGATGAATGCCGAAAAAAATTAGTAGATGACACATCAAAAACACTGCATTCAAAATTTTATGTGACTGCTATTGCAATGCAACACCTAGCAGACGTAGGCGATCCGTATTTTTGCAGTTGTTGGACTGGTGAGTTAATCAATAAAACAGGATTTACCCACTCTTGATAAGTAGGGAACTGCCAAAAAACTTAATATTTTGTAGGGTATTGTAGGACTCCGAAAGCGCGGAATATGTATACTAAGAGCCAGTTTATGGGTGCAAAACCCGCCTCTTCCCACGTTATGTTTATTTGTATCCACTCCCTAGTCCGGACAGTTTTGATTTCATAGTCTTAACCCCTCGATTTTACGTTGGTATCTCGATCGCGGAATCGCCTTGAAACCCTTATTTTACGGTTGGCAATCAAAAACAGTCCGAACTATTGCCCACTAAATTATAAGTTTGGTTCAAAATTATAATTAGGTTTGTAGTGAAGACGGGTAACCTTTTATCGCCCGCGTCGCGCCGACGACAAACAAGGTTATGATTAGCGATTAACCGGACTCGATCTGAGTCATAAACTCGGTTTTTTAGTACAGATATAGTTATCAAACCAATAATTTTGGGTGATGCCTGGTTTTTCTAGGTAAGTCCTATTAAAGCAAAAATATCCGATCGAATTTATTAAAATTCCAACCCCCCGACAAAACCCTCAATCCCTTGCAGCCCACGCCTGTGTATCAAAAAATTTATCCGCCATATAGTCTGCACTCCGGCTCCTAAGAGGTGTCCCCCCCTTATGGTACATAACACTGAGGTCGGCAAGCCTGTTATATTGGCAGTATGTAGGCAAGTTTCGGGACTACAGGTACTTGCACGTAAAGGAGTCAGAGTGTCTGCTTCCAGACGATACTTCGGCGAACAACTACCAAACCACAAGTGATTCAAGTTATGAACAGCGAAAAAGTCAGTGTAATAATTCCTGCATTCAATGCTGCCGACACTCTGGCCCAGACAGTTGCCTCCGTACTCAAGGGTACTCACAAGAATCTAGAAATTTTTATTGTTGATGACTTCTCTACTGACGCTACTGACAAAGTTGCCGCTAAACTGGCAGAACAAGATTCGAGAATTCAATACTTCCGGAATCCCCAAAATTACGGGGTTTCTAAGTCTAGAAATTTAATGATGTATCGCGCCACAGGCGAATATGTAGCATTTCTCGACAGCGACGATACCTGGGAACCCAACAAGCTAGAAGTTTGTTTGAAGATGCTTGCAGACAATCCCGAAGTCAAAGCTGTGGCTCACGCTTTGCGGTATTTAGACAAGCGCGGCAACAAGTTGAGTTACATTCCCACCTATCCTACAACTAAAGCAGAAATGCAGGCGATTAAGGAGACAGGCGAAAGCCCTTGGGTTTTCCCGTCTTCTGTTGTAGTCTATCGCTCCATTCTTCTCGAAGAAGGCGGCTTTGCAGAAGATTGGCAGGTAGGAGAAGATACAGAGCTATTTACCAAAATTGCTCAAAAGTATGGCTTGCTAGCGGCGACAGAACCTTTGGGAAATTATAGAATTAGAGGGAACTCTCTCACAGATAAGCACTGGCTGAAAAAGCGCATAGCTTCTGATTGTGTCAAAGAGAACCAACTGCGGCGCTTGCGGGGAGAAAAAGAGTTATCGCTCAACGAATACGAACAGGTATGCTTTAAGAATTTGCCACTTTTGAAAAGGCTTAACAAATTCCGAGAAGTTTTGGCACTCCACTACATGAGAAAGCTGGGACAAAGTTGGTTAAATCGGGAGGTTTTGCCGACTCTTGTTTACGGCATCGCTAGCACAGCAATCGATCCTCAAGCTACTTTGAACAAGTGGAAATGGATGAAGGCTCACGATAAGTTGAGTCATCAAACGGCAGAAGGCATCAGTCATTCGGCAGAATTAAACCGCCAGCAATCATCTAAAATCGGGGAGCTTTCCTAAAGAAACTCATATTTGTATGCAGGTTTTAGTCAAGAAATTAGGTCATGCCAATAAAGCGGAATCGAAGCCGATCGCGCAGGGGCTGGTTAATACGCGCTCTTGGGGTTTTGAGGCGTCTTTGACTGTTAATATCCTGTCGGAGCAATTACCCGCAATACCAACGACAATGACTTGCAGCCGTGCGATGGGAGAGAATATAAAAATTTTTGAAAGTCGCGATCGGATGTCAGCCTTGATTTATTCGGTTGCAAGCTTCAACCCTGTACATGGCGTAAATAGCAGCGATCGCCCGCCGTGCTATTGGCTCCCAAAACAGTTACACTAAATAATGTATAAGTAAAAAGCAAAGTTTTTTGAATGAAAAAATGGGTAGCAAACCTTTTTTTGAGGCAGAAAATAAAAGCAAATATTTAGAAAAAATTCTGCCTTCTACCTTCAGAAGACGATCGCCTTTTTACTGTGAATTAGATTGAATTTATGGACTGGCAAGAAATTTCTGGCAACTGGGTATTAATTCCGTCTAAACCGATCGCGATCGTACATTTTCTCGGCGGTGCATTTGTGGCGACAGCACCACAGTTGACCTATCGCTGGCTGTTAGAGGCTTTGGGGAATCAAGGATATCTTGTAGTAGCAACGCCGTTTGTCAATACTTTGGATCATATTGCGATCGCCCGCGATGTCCTCAACAAATTTGAAAATGCCCTCGATCGCCTGCGCGCCACTAAATTGCTCAAATCTTCCTATCTCCCCATTTACGGTATGGGACACAGCATGGGATGCAAACTGCACTTGCTGATCGGTTCTGTGTTTGACATAGAAAGGGCAGGCAATATTCTGATCTCTTTCAACAATTATGCGGCATCCGAAGCAATCCCGATCGTCGAGCAAATTTCCCCCGTCTTTAAAGTGGAGTTTACCCCTTCCCCGCAAGAGACTAATCGCCTCGTCCAAGATAGCTATCAAATCCGGCGCAATCTTTTAGTCAAATTTAACGGCGACAACATTGACCAAACCCTGCTTTTGACAAAACTGCTAAAAGCACGATTTCCCGACATGATTACAGTTCAGACTCTAGCGGGCAACCATCAAACGCCCTTGGGGCAAGATGTTAGCTGGCCTGTGGGTCAAATTTTTACACCCTTCGATGCGATCGGGCAATGGGTCAAACAAGAAGTGTATCGAGAATTAAATCAATTAAAACGGACAATTCTGCTGTGGCTTAATCCTCTGTCAAAGGATTTTTAATCTTAAAGTTCAGATTTTAGCTTAGTGATCTTAAATTTAGGAATTACCCATAAACTCTATCTGTAGTGCTTTGGTTTCCCTTTGCTCCTACCAATAGTGTTGAAAAGCTGTTTGCGTAATCCCTCAAACTGCCAAAGAGATGTTTAAGCTATGTACTCATAGCAGCGATGAGCATACTTTTCTGACTTTTCCGACTTTAAAGAGCCGATTTTTCCGACTGACCTTGAGCCTGAGTGGTGAGTCAAAATGGCGATAGGTGCATCCGAGGCTAGGTAAATTACCGCCTAAGACGTTGCTGAATTGAGGTATGATTTGTGCGGTCAAAGGCTGTTTTGGCTACCCGAGTTGCCTCGTTTGAGCGCGATTGAAATGATACGATGGAGAGGCAACTGGAACATCCCAAAACTTAAGATAATGAATTACTAGCCTCATTGAATGTTTGAGCATTTCTCCCGACTTAGAATAGCAGAGTGTCTTGCGATGAAGTCTGGCTTGCGTAATGTGGCAGTCGCGTATTCTCGCCCTCTACTCTGGTCGTGTAAGTTTTACAGATAATTTGGTTTCCATCTGGAATAAACATGAGGTAAACTGGCCATCCATCTGTGATATAAAAGTAACATTTCCAATTGCCAACGCGCCGCCCATAGTCGCCGAAAATTTGTAGCACGAGTTCCAAATACCATCCTAAAATCCCTGGCTGAAAGTGATTTACGGCCGCCCCTCGCCAAATCTTATTTTTTTTACCCACAAACCTTTCTAGTTCATCAAGTTCTTCAACCAGGGGAATCGTGTCTGGTTCGCAAGCATCAGGGAGCAATTATCCTACTGGCTTGACCCCATTTATAATGCTGGTGTAATGTACTTCTTTAATCCTCTCAATTGCTCGAAAACCCATACCATTGACATACATTTTGAGACATTCACGTTTAACTTATTCAGAGTAACCTTTATGAGGTTGGTAGCAATCTATAAATTGTCTGCCACAACCGACACAAATATAATTCTGTTTACTTTTTTTACGATCATTTTTATTAACATGAGTAGACTGACATTCAGGACATTGCACAAGCTCTGCGTTTTTTGAAGTGTTATCTTTTGACCATCGCACTATAAATTTATCATACCCTAATTCAGCAACGCCCTTTATTTGATGGCGGGTGGTGTTCCTACTGATTATCTCATGGTCAATCGACCGGACATAATATTACAGCAATTCCGGATGTTATGAGGTACAATAGAATTGACTAAAAATAATATACCAATGAAAGCATACTCAGTAGATTTGCGAGC
>NZ_JAUBQD010000029.1:0-85302 GCF_036701085.1 Microcoleus sp. Pol7_A1 | reverse complement strand
TTCATTTTTTTATGGTCACAATCAAGTATTGCATATAATTGTATCACAATCATGATAATGATTTAGGATTGCTATATCTCAATTCTATTAACTGCGATCTGCTGCTTGATAAACTCCATAAAAGGCATACTAAAAGTTAGCCTGCCTATACTATGTTTGATCGCCATTTCCCAGACGCTAGCTGTACTCAGGAGAATATCGTTCTCTCCGTTGTCAATTAGCGATCGCCCTGTTGCGGTGAGTCTCGAACTGTCTGTCGTATACCAAATAAAGGCATGAGTGTCCAACAACAACCTCATTCCATGTACTCCTTAAACTCTTCTAGCGGTTCGTCAAAATCATCGGACATCCAAACCATTCCTTTGGCACTTCCTGCTTGCCGATTGGGTTTAGCTTGTTTGGGTATTCCTACCAATTTTACAACAGGCTGGTTATCTTGAGTAATCGCCACTTCTTCGCCTCTCATCGCCGCTTCGATTAATTCCAGAAGCTTTTCTTTTGCCTCAATAATGTCTACTTGATACATAATTCGTGCCTCCTTACTATCAATTTATAACATCACCATTCTAACTCAATTAAACAAATCCTCTTCCTCCAAATCAACCGACTGCAACTGAGCGGGAGTAGCCGGAATCGCTGCAATTATTGCATCGATTACCTTCGCCACCGGAATAATCTCCATCCCCAACTCCGGCACCGGTTGATTCTTAGGAATAATCGCCCTTTTGAAACCCAATTTCGCCGCTTCCCTCAGCCGCAATTCTAATTGGGAAACGGGCCGCACCTGTCCCCCCAAACCCACTTCTCCGAGCAAAACAGTGCGCGCATCGATTACCCGATCGCGAAAACTGGCCACAACGGCGATCGCAACTGCCAAATCCGCCGCAGGTTCGTCCACTTTCAACCCGCCCACCGTCGCCAAAATCACATCTAATTTAGATAAAGGAATCCCCACCCTTTTCTCCAAAACAGCTAAAATTTGCTGCAATCTAGCATTGTCCACACCTGTAGTAGTGCGGCGCGGCGAACCAAAACTCGCAGGGCTGACTAACGCCTGAATTTCTACTAAAATCGGTCGAGTTCCTTCGCAAGTAACAGTCGTCGAAGTACCGGGCGAAAATTCATCTTTATTGCCTAAAAATAACTCCGACGGGTTATCTACTTCTCGCAAACCGTTTGCTACCATTTCAAAAACACCGATTTCGTGAGTAGCGCCAAAACGGTTTTTCATCGATCGCAAAAGCCGGTGAGAAGCAAAGCGATCGCCCTCAAAATAAAGTACAGTATCTACTAAATGTTCTAAAACCCTCGGCCCGGCCAAAGCTCCATCTTTCGTAACGTGACCGACAATAAATAAAGTAATATTTTCCCTTTTCGCAACCTGCATCAAAGCCGAAGTACATTCCCGCACCTGAGCCACCGAACCCGGAGCCGATGTTAAACTAGCAAAATAAATAGTTTGGATGCTGTCAATCACCGCCACATTCGGTTTCAGCGCTTCCAACTCCCGCAAAACAACTTCTAAATCCGTCTCTGGAAGCAAATAGAAATTCTCCGCTGAATTGTCCTCAGAATCCTTTTTAGCTTCCCCGTTGCTGCCGGATTTATGCCCGCCGTTGCTTGACAATTCAACCGGATTAGCCACGCCCAAACGCTGCGATCGCAACTTCACCTGCTGGCCGGACTCCTCCGCACTGACATACAGTATGCGATCCTTGCGGGACAACATATTCGCCACCTGCAACAGCAGGGTCGATTTCCCGATTCCCGGTTCCCCCCCAATCAACACCAGCGATCCGGGAACAATCCCGCCTCCCAAAACTCGATCGAGCTCCCCGTAACCCGAAGGCCAGCGAGACTGAGTTTGGTCGGCAATCTGCGATAATCTGAAAGATACCCTTGGTTGACCCTTCGACTTATCAGGAGGCGAACCGCCCGCTGTCTTAGTTGTCACCCCTGTTAAACCAGCCCGCGACACACCAGCAGTAGGTTGTTCTACCTGCTCGTCAAAAGAATCCCACTTCTGACAGCTAGGACACCTGCCAAAATATTGTGGTGAATCATACCCGCATTCCCGACAAATATATTGTATTCGAGGCTTAGGCATTGTTTACTATGATAAATAGTCACCCTAACATTTAGAAAAGTCTGAGTTAAAGCAATTATCAAGCTTTCAGACCGCTCCCCACACATGATTCAATTTGTGTCTTCTATGATAGGGTACAAAAAATTAACATTATCTGAAATGTAACTTAAGGAGTGCTCGGTAACTTGGAAAACCATAAAGAAAAAATTCTGGTAGTCGATGACGAAGCCAGTATCCGCCGCATTCTGGAGACTCGCCTTTCCATGATTGGCTACGATGTCGTCACCGCTGCTGACGGCGAAGAAGCTCTCGAAACATTTCGCAACACCGAACCCGACTTAGTGGTTTTGGACGTGATGATGCCGAAGCTAGACGGTTACGGCGTCTGTCAGGAGTTGCGCAAAGAGTCAGACGTGCCCATCATCATGCTAACCGCTTTGGGAGACGTAGCCGATCGCATCACCGGTTTAGAATTGGGTGCCGACGATTACGTCGTCAAACCTTTCTCTCCCAAAGAACTTGAAGCCCGCATCCGTTCGGTACTGCGGAGGGTTGACAAAAACGGAGCCTCGGGGATTCCCAGTTCCGGAGTCATCCACGTCACCAATATTAGGATTGACACCAACAAGCGCCAAGTTTACAAAGGCGACGAACGAATTCGGCTCACGGGCATGGAATTCAGCTTGTTAGAACTGCTTGTCAGCCGTTCTGGAGAGCCTTTTTCGCGATCGGAAATTTTGCAGGAAGTGTGGGGATACACGCCAGAACGCCACGTAGACACGCGCGTAGTGGACGTTCACATCTCGCGGCTTAGGGCAAAGTTGGAAGACGACCCCAGCAATCCCGAATTAATTCTCACCGCCCGCGGCACCGGCTATCTGTTCCAGCGAATTGTCGAAATTGGAGAAGTAGGATAAAGTCAGTTGGCAGTTGGCAGTTGGCAGTTGGCATTAGTTAAATTACCAACTACCAATTACCAATGACTAATGACTAATGATTACTGACTGATGACTAATGACTAAATCTGATCCCAATAGAGTTTTGCGGCAATTGCCCTTAGTTGCAGGAGGGTTAGCAGGTACGCTGCTAATGGTCAACCGCTTGCTGACAGAGCAAATTACAGATTCTCAAGCTCGATCGGACGCTTTAGGAGTAATTATCAGCGCTCTGCTGATTTTAACAGGTTTGCTGTGGCAGCAGGTGCAAGCGCGATCGCCGGATTCCGTAAAACTTATCGGCGAAGAAGGTTTTGAATTTGCGCCGGATTTGCCGGAGGCGGTGAAAATAGAATTAGCCTGGGCGTCGCGTTTGCTGTTGACAAATACCGCCACAAGGTCGATCGTAATTGTCTATCAGGGAAAAGTCCTATTGCGGCGCGGCATTTTAGGCATCAATCCCGAAGTCAAAATAGGGCCGATTTTGCAGCGAGTGTTCGACAAAAACAAACCAGTTTATTTAGTAAATCTCAATATTTATCCCGGGCGAATTGAATTTGACTATTTGCCAGAAAATACTCAAGGAGTCATCTGTCAGCCGATCGGCACTCAAGGCGTTTTAATCTTAGGTGCTAACGCGCCCCGCAGCTACACCAAACAAGATGAAAACTGGGTTGAAGGCATTGCCGACAAACTAGAAAATACCATCAATCGATTTTAGATTTTAGATTTTAGATTTTAGATTGTGGATTTTAGATTGTGGATTGCACAATGCCAGCTCGCGTCTTGGTGCGATCGTCTTCGAGGGCTGCGCTAACGACGGATTTGCCTCATTCTAGGTGTTGGCTATCGGCAATAAACAAGATTTATTACCGATATCTTTTGAAAAGAAAAAGAGCGAGCGCTCCCCCCAACAAAATTTGCAGGGTTTGAGAGTCTTCTTCACCACCAAGAAGCCGGCTGCGTACACAGGGCGCATCTTAGTCCTCAACAACGCTCTCCGGGTGCGCTAGGCGCACCTTACTAGCTCACAAATCGCAACTCAAAACTGAAAACTACTAGCGAGCCCAATCAGTACCGCGCCACAAAGTAAAAAACAAAACACTAGAAATCAGCGCGCCCAGCAGCCACTTAACAGCATTTTTAAATAACCCCAAGCGCTGGCCTGACTGAACCGCAGCGCTTTGCGTCTGTAACCGTTCCTTAGCCGGAGTAATTCTCGAAAGAATTTGCTCCTTCAATTGCTGTGGGTTTTGCGCATCCGCTTGTACCCCCAAACGAGTAAGTTCCCCCGCCAAATTCCTTAAATCTTCAGGAGTACCCTTATTCAGCCGTTCTTCCACCTGCTGCAACTGAGCTAATTGTTGGTTTGCTTGAGTAGTAATTTGCTGGTTGTTTTGGTTGTTGACGTAGATAGTACCAAAAATTCCCAAAGGCAGCATCAACAGAAAAACCAGACCTAGCAGCAGACAAACCCAAGACAAAACCTTCAAAAAAAGGTCTTCCAAACCTCTGCGGTCGTACCCTTCTCCAAAAAATATCAGCGCCATTGCCAGTAAAGGAACTGGCACCCGTTCCACTACAGCCCCAATCGTCTGCAATTCCCAGACGCGATTGCCAAAATTTGCTGGTATAAGAACTGCAATCGTATCTAATACAGACAGAATTAATAGACCGTAACCAATCCAACGCAGCCTGTAGATAGAAAAACCTTGCTCGCCTTGTACGTCATTCATAAAATAATCAGAATTGTTGTTAAGAAAAATCTCTCTTGACTCCGCCCAAAAACGGATACCGTGCCACGTACTCCTCTCGTGGAGAGTCAAAAATTTTAGACTCTTGTTCAAGCTTCCAAATTCACCTGTGGAGTAAATCTAAAATCTCAAATCTCAAAGCTAAAATCTAAAATCTACTGACTCGACTCAAGGCTCGGGAAATCGCGGCTGCCACCACCCATACCAAGAAACCCAAGCATTCTCTAGAATTTTTTTTGCATCTTCTGGAGTTGTTTTATCCAAAGGCACAGACATCTGAGTCCACAAACAGCGTCGGTCTTGAATATTTCCCCGACCCAACAACCAAAACAGAATGCGGTTCGGGTTCCAATCGCGAGTATTTCGATTATATCTAAACTGTTGGGAAGTGACTGTAGCACCGCCGCTAGGATTGATACACGAACTCAAATACAGTCGATTTTGCTGTTGCAAAATTCCGTGAAACCCCGTGCCTTGAGTGTTTACTAATGCTAGTTTACCAGGAGACGACTTGAGAACAGTATGTCCTTTCATCATACCTTCCACATCCCCAATGGTGTTTACCGCATAGCGCATCTCTATTTCTAGAGCCATGCTATTTTTTTGATATTCATATTTCCTGGCAGCTTTGAATTCAGAATTGTCGCTAAGTTTCAGCGGCGCGCTCTTCTGCATTTTCCAATCGGCTAGAGGCACCGACTCGGGAAACTCAAACGGGGTTGCCAGAGTGTTGCCGGCAGATGGATAGAAAACCAATTTTCCGGCAACCAACAAAACCGCTCCCAAAGTAATAGCCAACAGGGAAAGCCTAACTGGTTTCCAAGAGGTAATAGCCATTAGCAATTCTGTTCTTCCTTATTTTGGGGTTGATCTTTCAAAATAGCAAACCAGCAGAATAACCCGAAAATAGATACAGCAATCATCGAAAAGATTACCGAACCATTTCCTTCGTGCCAGTATTTAAATGCTTCGGGTTGAGATAGCGATACCAGCACTGCCATGAGAGCAACTCGCGCTGCATTCACTACAAATGCAATAATTATTGCCACGAGTGGCAGTACAATTTTCTGACCAAGTGTTGTAGGAAACATCAGCAAGAAAACCAGAGCCATTCCTAACAATTGTAGCATCGCATTCACCCCAGAACAGCCGTGATACACTTCTACGCTGCCCTTCTCCAGGATTAGGAAAACCCCTTTCCGCACAACTTCAAAGCCTAGATAGTGCAGGATGAAAGCTGAAAATTTAGCTGTTAATTTGGCGACATCAACGAATACTCCGATCAACCCGGGAGGAATCGCTGTATAGCCAAGAATTAGAAGTTCCTGCCAATATTGTTTCAGTCCTTTTGTTCCCGAAGCCAGCAATGCGAGACTGACTCCCGACAAAAAAGGCGTGGCTCTAATAAAAAAGTCGTATCCCGATATCGACGAACTTTTGAGCAATATTAAAGCAATTAACGATGACCCAAAGAAGCTGGCGAAAATTCCGCTTTCAAAAGTTAAGGATTCGTGCCTTTCCCAAATGAGAAATGCTACGACTCCCCAAAACAGTAACATTGTACCGAACAGGTCAGTGTCATTGGTTCTGGAAGTCAGAGTTAGGTGTAAGACTATCAAACCGGAGGCGATGCCTAACAGCCAGTATTTAGGTTCTTGGATGTGCTTGAGCGAGTTTATTTCGGTCATTGCTGCTTTTTGTTTTTACTAAAAGCTTCTAAAATGCTTTCTCAATCTGGTAACTCTATACAAATTATCCGCCACAAACACTTGAATTTATGCCTTTGGGATGATTGTTAAGTAAATCTTCACAAAAATTGACAAAAGTGAATTTTTGTGATAATTACTTCCACCTAATTAAATCTGAAGTTAGGCACTCATACCAAAGAAAGCGGGTTTTTTTACTCTGACCGATCGCACTCCACGAAAGATTTTCCTCCGTAAAACCCAGTTTCTGCGCCAGGAGTTTAAATGTAAAGCTTGAAGGCAAGACAAAAACCTTTCAGGACGCACTCTTGAGCTTGAAAAGCGGGTTTTTAGTTCCGGTTTCTCGCGGCCAGTGCGTCCAGGAGTAGATTAATTAGAGTAGACTTTCCGGTAGTAAGTTTGATATTCCTCGGAAAGCAGGGGTTCCCACCACTCGCGATGGGCTAAGTACCATTCCACAGTTTGTCGCAAACCTTCTTCAACTGTTACTGAGGGAGTCCAACCTAACTCTGTTTTAATTTTGCTGGCATCAATAGCGTAACGCCGATCGTGCCCGGCTCTGTCTTTGACAAATGAGATCAATTGTTCGCAAGGACGGGCGGGTAAATCCTCAGCTAATTCGTCCATTAGCTGGCACAGCATTTTTACTAAATCGAGATTTTTTACCTCGTTGTTGCCGCCAACATTGTAGGTTTCCCCAGGCTGGCCGCGGTGGATAACGACATCTAAAGCGCGGCAGTGGTCGAGAACATAGAGCCAATCTCGCACGTTTTGACCGTCGCCGTAAACTGGCAGCGGTTTGCCCAATAGCATATTGATGCACATTAATGGAATGAGCTTTTCTGGGAAGTGATAGGGGCCGTAATTGTTGGAACAGTTGGTGATAATTGTCGGGACGCCGTAGGTGTGGAAATAGGCGCGGGCGAGGTGGTCGCTGCCAGCTTTGGAGGCTGAGTAGGGACTGTTGGGCGAGTAGGCAGTTGTTTCTGTGAAGGCTGGGTCATCGGGGCCGAGACTGCCGTAAACTTCGTCGGTAGAAACGTGGAGAAAGCGCATTTCTGCTTTGAGAGAGGGCTCATCAATTGCTTCAAAATGCTTGCGGAAGGCTTCTAAAAGCGTGAAGGTTCCGACAACGTTTGTTTGAACAAAGGCGGCAGGCCCGATAATTGACCTGTCAACGTGGGATTCTGCGGCAAAGTGGGCAACTGTGGTGATGTTTTCTTCTTTGAGCAAGGTATCGACTAGGCTACGATCGCAAATATCCCCTTGCACAAACCGAAAATTTTCTCCTCCTTCCAAAGTTGCCAGGGTTTTTCTGTTTCCGGCGTAGGTTAAAGCGTCGAGTACGACTACTCGATCGCCCGGATAGCTGCTGCACCAGTGATGCACAAAATTCGAGCCGATAAATCCAGCCCCGCCCGTCACCAACAATCGGCGAGGGGCTCGCTCAATGCCTTGATTCCCGCTGTCTGTCATAAAAATAAGAGTTTTTCCAATAACTAAGCCTTTTCAAAAGTAGCCTTAAAAGTAGTTTGTCACCAAGTGTTTGCCAGTCTGTAACTAAATTTTCTACTGTCTCACCTCAGATGTTCTAATTTGGGCGCGATCGCGCATATTGGTTCACAATACTTTAACTTCTGCGGTTCTGTTACTCAAAACGCTTACAGAGCAACCATTGCAGATTTTTAAGCTGCCAATTTTAAATTTGAATTGCGTCAGGCTATAGTTGACATTTGCGATCGATCCGCGATTTTGGCGGCGCGCAGAGTTGATACATTTGTAAAGAGCTGTTACCATTAATTTTTTAATTGTCCTTTACAATCTCCAGAACACCGTCAACGACCCAGGTCTAAAGACACACTGGGCTTCTAGCCTAAGACTTAAACCACAGTTGACCAGACTAAGTGCCTTGCACTACGTTAACGGTAAGAGTTTAAAGACCTACCAAGGGATGCGAAGCTAGTTCCTTGCTCTAGAAATTTAGGATTAAACAGATTTATTGGGTTAAGTCAGTGTCCTAGATATAGTACCGGCCGTTAACATTGTCGAAGCTAACATCACCCCGAAAGGGAGGCTCCGCAAGGAGCAAACATTATGCGCTCGCGGGGTTGCCAAATTTGACATGGTAATTGTCAAGGGTGAAAGTACATCACATTCATTACACCGAATTAAGCAATCCCCGTGTAATGGAAAGATTCAAGGCGGTTGAAACCGCCGAGCTGTTTCCCACGAGCAGGCTAAAGCCGCGCTCGTTTCCCAGTTGCTCGTTTCCCACTTACCGAATTTTTTTTTATGAAGAAGTTTCAAGTGTTAGCTGGCATTGCTTCCGTCGTCGCGATCGCAAGCAGCATCGCCATCGGTGACGCCGCATCTGCTTACCCCTGTTCCTACAGCAAATCTGGGGCGACTAAATCAGGTTCTGCGACAACGCTCCTAGGTTCCGGCGGCTCGGAGCGAATGAATCCGTGGAAATCCTACAAAACAGGAGCTCTCGGTTTCCTAGGTTTGGCTGGAGTTTTGGGTGGCGGTGCGGCCTACATGAGCTACCGTGCCGGCAAGCGCGCCTCTGCTGCTTGCGCTGCGATGACCGATAATTTTGAAGTTTTTGAAGAACAGATCGCTCCGATCGCAGATGCAGGTGTTTCTGAATACCTGGAAGTTCCGGCGTTGCTAGATTTGGCGGCTGCCGGTGCTGTAGCTGAGTCAGCAGATGCGGTTGCAGCCGTTCGCGAACACCCAGAAGCTCCAGGCGGCGAGCTGGATTTGCCGGTTTCGCCAGTTGCCGAGTTGAGTTCTGAAATTGCGATCGAACAAGTCCAAAACGCGATCGTCAAATAGTTATTTCAAACCAAAGTATTCGCTCAAAAAACCTCCAATCTTGCAAGATTGGAGGTTTTTTGATGTAAAATTATCTACCCCTACAATTTCCTGTCAGTGCGATCGCGAAGCATTGCAAACAATTGACAAATGAATCGATCGCAAACAATATCATATTCCGGCGAAGCAAAGGAACGCCGAATTAATATCAATTTTAAAAAGTCTTGCTACAATTATCAAATTTTTACCAATTATTATTAAAAATCGCAGATACCCGTCAGTAAACGGCAGTGCCGTCTCCCTACAGTATTTGATCCGATTGAAAACTGCGATAAAATTAGATGACTCAAAGCGAGACAGTACGCTGCGCAGGCGATCGCCAGAAATACTCTTCATATCAATCTGAGGGTAGACGGCAAAAGTTCAAATCCCCTGCTACGGTGGGAAATATAGCCCTACAGATTACAACTATAGGTTATGAATGCTTGGCGCGATCGATTCAATCAATTTACAGGTAAAACTCGACTGGCAGTTTGCCGGGTGTTCGTTCACCTAACAGGCGAAGAAGTTGCACCGCTGTTAGGAGTTCTCAACCGCACCGCCAGACAAGCAATTGATGCCGATGGCGACCTAGCAGTTTTAGGAGAAGGTCTTGTAGAAATTTGCAATCACCTGTTGCAGTACGACAACTACTGGCAAGCAGCAGCCAATGAAGGCGATGTTTTTTGGAATGAAGGCGAAGCCGGCGATTATGTGGATGAACTTTTCACTGATTCAGCCGAGCGCTATCTCAGCGAGCCTCAATACAGCACATCTGTTTACGATAAAAATGCCCCCTTGTCTTTGCCGGTAACTAGAAATGTCGTAGTGATGCTGACAGTTGCTTATGAAGGCGAAATTCCTGCCCTAGAAACTGACCTAGCTGACATCAGCGCGCTGAAAGTCGGTTTAAAAGCAATGATTAATTTAAATTACCAGCACAGGCTCCGAGCTGTGCAAGTTCACTTTTCTCCCGCACAGTTGGGTGACGAACTTACCAACGACCAAGTGTTGGTCAATTTCCCCGAACTCATTCCCCTTTAAAAACTAGAAAAACCCCAACGATCGAAGCGGCGAAGAGAATTCGCTCCGACAAAAACGATGTCCGCCCCAAGCGGATGAGCAGAAAAGAGGGAAAATAACACAGGTTTGTAGTGAGCAGGGAATTCCTCAAGCTGGGAATAAATAAGAAATCAAGTCCTGACTGCAAGCTGGATTAGCGATAGAATGTAAATCGAGTCGTTGATAATTACCAATTACCTTGATTCAGGACACGCAATTCACAGAACCCGGGCTAGAAGTTGTTTGCTTCTTCCTTTTTCCTTACTAATTACCAATAATTATTTATGATGCTGCGAAAACTGACAATTTATTTAATGGCTTTAACTTTGTTATGGACGGCAACCGCCTGCGGTTCTCCTACCCCACAACCTCCTGCCAATCCAGCTCCAAATAGTAATGTTAACACGGTGCGTCCTGCTGCTGCCAACAATAACTTGGCTCAAGGTCAATATCCCGTACAGCAAGCTACCTACGACGATGCGAATGGTGAATACAGTTTGATGTTGCTGAATACTCCCGCCGGCAGTCCCCCAGTTTACCGCACTACGGATTTGCAAATGGCTCGCTTAACGGATGAAGAAATATCGGCAGGCAAGAAAAGTTATCTAAATGTGAATAACAATCAAGCGGTTTTGCATTTGACAGAAGATTTTAAAATTGAGTACGTTCACAACGTGACTGAAACTGTCAATAACCCTCAAACCGGTCAGCCCCAAACCGTAGTAGTGAGACAGCAATCAGGCTTCTGGGCGCCGTTTGCTGGGGCTATAGCCGGTCAGGCGATCGGCAGTTTGTTATTTAGACCGCAATATTATATGCCGCCAGTCTATCAGCCGGGAATTATGACAGGATATGGCGGCTATGGCAATACTTACAGCCAAGCTGTTAACCAATATCAAACTCGCTACCGAACTCCGCCTCCTGAGGTGAGAAACCGTCAAGTTTTAAGGACTACCGGCCGCCTGCGATCGCCCACATCTAACCAGCCAGTAAGACCCTCCGTACGTCCAAATGCCAATAATAGATCGACCGGTTCGGGTTACGGCGGCAGCACTTTGAGGCGATCGCCCAACTTAACTTCCCCGCAGCAAAGGCGGAGTCCGAGTTTTGGTAGCGGCAGGAGTTCCCGTCAACCGAGTCGGAGTGGCTCTTTCGGGAGTGGCAGAAGGCGCTGAGTTAAAGATTGCAAAAATCAGCAACTGAGATCGGTAAAAGTTGATTTTATATCTCCTCTCGATGCCACGCCGTCGCAGGTATTGAGAGTGAGAACTTTGGAATAGTTGATTTAGCCTTCTCTGTTTCCCCCAGACGAAAAAAATATGTGATTTAATTTCTACATTGATATGTAGGTGACCATATGTCTTCTTCACAACCCCCGTCAGGGGAAAGAAACCCTCTAGGATTGGATGAATTGATTGCTATCTTGGTTGCCTTCGGCACGATGGGAGCAATTTTATTTTGGGTAACAGGTAAAAATCCCGATCGATTGAATGCCAGAAATTGGCAATTTCCAGCCGTTTTTTCTCAACCTGCTGTTACGCCCGCGAGCCCGGGAATATTAACGCCTGCGCCGCCGAATTCGGATTTGCGATCTCCCGCTACAACCCTGGTTCCCTCAGAATCGGATGTCGCACCTGTGGCACCTTTAGGGCCGATTTTACCGGCAACTCCTCCGGTGGGGGCGATCGTCGTTGTTCCTCCCAAGCCAATTGTGCGATCGACTCCCGCTCCGGCAATTACCAAACCGAAAGCGGCTAAACCCAAAGTTGGGCCCGTTATATTATCCGATGTTCCAGACAAATATTGGGCGCGTCCGTTCATTGTAGCTTTAGTCGATCGGAAAATTTTTGCTGATTCCACGGACAACAAATTTCGTCCCGACGAACCGATGACGCGAGCCGAACTAGCGCGCTTAATTCAGCGAATGTCCGACGACAAAGAACCGATCCGAAAACCGATTGATTTTAAAGACGTAAAAGACAAGAGTCCGGTCGCTCCTGCGATCGACCACACTGTCAAAACTGGATATCTTAAAGGATACCCAAACAATGAGTTCCGTCCCGAAAAACAGATTCCGCGTGTCGAAGTAATCGCAGCTTTAGCAAGCGGTTTGAGCCTGAAACCATCAACAAAAGCAACCAAAACTTTACAAGTTTATACAGACAGGGCAAAAGTGCCGAAATGGGCAGTTAACAAAGTAGCATCAGCTACAGAAGCTGGTATTGTTGTCAACCACCCGAAGCGCACACTTTTGCAGCCGAATAGAATAGCAACTCGCGCTGAAGTAGCAGCCATGATTTACCAAGCTATGGCAAAAAAAGGTCAAGTACCTGCTAAGTCTTCTGAGTATGTTGTGAAGCCTTTAAAGTTGTCCAAATAGTATTTTAGGGGCGTTGCTCATAGGCCGCCCCAAAATAACATTTAATCGCTATTGTTTGCAGTCAGGAGTCCAGCCCTTACTGCGAAGCAGCTAAATTAATCTTGAAACACCATAATACTGCCCGAATAGCAAGCTACCCAAACCTGATTAGTTTCCGGATCGTAAGTAATCCCTATCGGACTGGAATTAACATTCACTTTTTGCAGCACTTTCATATCGCTAGTTCTAACTTTGCTAACAGTATTCGAGAAATAGTTGACCACATAAAGTAGTTTTCCATCATCAGAAATCGTCATGCTGCGAGGCGCTTTTCCCGTCCTAACTTTCTTCGCCACTTCACCCGTTTTTAGGTCAATTTTTGCCACATTTCCTTCACCGTTCAAAGTCGCATAAAGATAATTTCCGTTGGGGTCGATCGTCAAATGACGCGGCGCATTGCCAATATTTCTCAGCCATTCTACCGAAAAGTCTATGAGATTCACTTTGGCAATATCGGAAGAACCCATGACGGCAACATAGGCATTTTTTGAGTCGGGAGTGACAACAATACCCCGAGGATATGCACCCAGTTTTACCCGCTCAACTTCGAGATTTTTATTGATATCAACTACGCTCAAATCCCAACTGCACCAATTGCTCGCGAGCGCGAAGCGATTGTCAGGTGAAACAGCATTGAATTTCGGAACTGCACCTACAGGAATTACCTTTTCTATTTTCAAAGTTTGGGTATTGATGCGGTACAGGAAACTTTGGTCGTGTTTTGCCGCTGGAGAACACCTGTCGGTTCCCGGATTGCTAAACCCCGAACCGTACATTTTGTAGTTGGAGACGTAGCCATATTTGCCATCGGTTGAAAAAGCCGCTTCTACGGGAGAGCCTTGATAATTGCCTTTGAATTTAGAAAAGCCGAACTTCGACAAGTTTACTGTATCGGGAATAGTCTTGACTAATTTAAAGTTCCTGTCATAAACTGTGATTGTGTGGCGGTACATCATGTTTTGAGCAAAAAACAAGCCATCTCCCGAATAAACTATTGATTTGGGCGAGATGTTGCCGTAAATTGTTTTTTTCAAGGTCATTTTTCCTTGAGTGTTGTCGGGAGGATTTATTAGCCTTTGGGGTTGCGATTCACTTTCTTGTTTCTCCTCGGGACTTTCTGTTTTAAATGGTGGTAAAAATGGTTCTTGAAATAGAGGTTCTTGAGGCGGATTGTTAGTTGTATCTTCGGGTTGGTTTGTGTTTTCTGTGGCGCTAGGAGATGGCGAAGGTCGATCGACATTTGGCGATTGTTTTTCCGCAGCTTCAATGCTGGCGCTTTGGTTACCTTTCAGCACTGACAAGGTTTTAGGGCCGACAATTCCGTCTACTTTCAGGTTGTTGTCTGCTTGGAACTTTTTCACAGCAGCCCGGGTAATAGAACCGTAAAATCCTGTAGTCTTACCGCTAAAATATCCTGCTGCTTGCAGAGTTTTCTGGAGTTGGGCTACTTCTGGGCCTGAATCGCCTTTTTTGATGGCGAGTGCGGGATTGACTAAATTTAAAATTGTGAGAGCGAGCGTAAAGAAAAGTAAAGAAGTATAGGCTAAATTCAGGTGCTTTTTTGAGTTGGTCGATCGAGTTTGACCCGCAGCCGTTTCCCAAGTTTCAGCTAAATGTAGGTAGGCCAGTCCGTCCATAGTTTTTACCGGGTATTTTTGGTGCTATGATACACCAGTTAATACCCTTTTAGATTTTAGATTTTAGATTTTAGATTGGGAATGACTGATGCAATATGGGTTTGCAGCTTGCCTGCAGTTGCATTCTTTTTTTAAACTTGTATAACATTGATTAAAAAAAAGTCTTATTATAATCAAACTTAGGGTAAAATATCCGAGCAGCTTTTAGAGCAGTTTTTAAGCGTGCAAGCAAGTAGGAGCGATCGACAATGTGGAGTAGGGAACAAACAACCGCAGAATCAACGACAAAAGAATCCCGCCAGACGGTGCTGGGGGACGGTGACGGGGGACTTTGCCAGCGGGCTTGGGTAGAAATGGATTTAGCAGCTTTAACTCACAATGTAAAAGAGCTTAAAAATCTCTTATCTCCCCACACAGAACTGATGGCAGTTGTGAAAGCGGATGCTTACGGACACGGTGCTGTTGCAGTCAGTCAAATAGCATTGCAAGCAGGTGCTAGTTGGCTGGGAGTGGCGACAATTCCCGAAGGCATAGAATTGCGAGAAGCTGGGATAGAAGCGCCGATTTTGCTATTGGGGGCAACCCATACACCGGAACAGGTAAAGGCGATCGCCCAATGGCACTTGCAGCCCACTATTTGTACTGCCAAACAAGCCTTAATTTTTTCGGAAGTTCTCGCCGATCTCAACCAATCTTTGCCAGTTCACGCTAAGTTAGATACGGGAATGTCTCGCTTGGGTACGCCCTGGCAAGAAGCAACAGAATTTGTACAATTAGTCAAGCGGTTGCCCAATTTAAAATTAGCCAGCATTTACTCTCACTTGGCGACAGCAGACAGTCCCGATCCAGCAGTGATGAGAGAGCAGCACCAGCGGTTTAAACGGGCGATCGAGCAAATTAAAATAGCAGGAATTAACCCCCCTCGCCTCCACTTGGCAAACTCTGCTGCCGTCCTCGCTGACCGCGATTTGCACTACGATTTAGTGCGAGTCGGTTTAGCTACCTACGGTCTTTATCCAGCACCTCACTTGCAGTCGATCGCCAATTTGAAGCCCGCAATGCAGGTAAAAGCTAGGGTAACGCAGGTGAAAACAATTGAAGCAGGAACAGGCGTCAGTTACGGCTATCAATTTATAGCTCAGCGCCAGACACAGATTGCCGTAATTGGTATCGGCTATGCAGATGGTATTCCGCGCAATCTTTCTAATAAAATGCAGGTTTTAGTCAGGGGTCAGTTCGTGCGGCAAGTGGGAGCCGTGACGATGGATCAATTAATGCTGGATGTAACTGATATTCCCGATTTAGAAGTCGGTGAAGTGGTGACGCTATTGGGCAAAAATGGGGAAAATCAAATTACGGCTGACGATTGGGCGGCGACTTTAGGAACTATTTCGTGGGAAATTCTCTGCGGTTTTAAACACCGATTGCCCCGCGTAGCAGTAAACTATTAACAGTAGTTCGGCAGGGGTTTAAACCCCCTGGCTCATCGCTAAAGTGGGTTTAAACTGAGATGTTGCTTCATTGTCAAGAACAGGCAAGATGCCTGTTCCACAACAAGTGCATTTTATTGTGGGGTGGGCATCCTGCCCGCCCATATAAGGGTTATTGATAATGGTGCAATATCTCTATTTAAACCGACTCAATAGTTTGAGCGAGAAAAATATTGATTTTAGTCTTATTTTAGAGGACTTTAGTTATGAGACAGGAGTTGAAAACCCCTGTCGGAATCTGGGACTAATGCAGAAAACTGAGACTGCGTTTACCAATACCCAAGGCCCCATACTTCGGCTACACTCAGCACAAGTGACCAATTACCAATCTAAAATTAACATGACAGTTATTCAGACGTTTTTACCAATAGCCCAAACCTTCTATTCTCAGCTAAATGCAGAAAGAACACAAGCCTTGGAAGTAGCTCAAGAATTCTCGAGAAAACTCGTAGAATTGGGGTTTAAAATTGTACCTCAACTGCTGTGGGCGATCGGCATTTTGTTAATTACGCGATTTGCGATCGGCTTTGCGGGGCGCGTGACTCGCCGAGCACTGAGTCGCACCGAAGCCACACTGCGGAAATTCTTAGTTCAAGCTGCTGAAATTACGATTTTGGTAGTGGGAGTAGTCGCCGCTTTGAGTCAGTTGGGAATTCAAACTACCAGTGTGGTTGCGGTGGTTGGTGCGGCGGGTTTGGCGATCGGTTTGGCGTGGCAAAATACTTTGTCGCACTTTGCTGCTGGGGTAATGTTGATTAGTTTGCGGCCTTTTGAAGTCGGAGATGGGATCGAAGCTGGGGATGTTAAGGGAGTGGTGGACAGCATCGGGATTTTTTCAACAACCGTGGTGACAGACGATCGCATAAAAATTATTGTCCCGAACAATCAGTTGTTTAACGGTACATTGAAAAATACAACGGCAATGGGAACGAGGCGAGTAGACTTGAAAATTGATATTGGCGATCGACCGATCCGTCCAACTGTAGCTGAGTTATTAGAAATTGCCCACTCTCACCCCCTGGTTTTGGAGAATCCGCCCCCGACTTGTTTGGTAGCCGAGATTACTCCAGACACAACTATTTTATCTCTCCGGCCTTGGTGCGCGTCGGTGGCTTACGAACAAGTGCGATCGCAAGTTCAAGAACACGTCAAAGAAGCCATGAATGCCCACAAAAATCAAGAACAATAGATATCAATCTAAAATCTAAAATCCCAAATCTATCCGAGGTATTTCCCATGAGCAAGTGGTATCCGCAGCAAATTTTACAAGAACCCGGTGTCAGGATCACCGCCACCGAAAAACAAACAATTCTCAGCAAATTTCCGCCTCCCGACGAAACAACCGGTGAAATCTTTGCCGACGGAGTTTTTGAAGGCGGCGGCGTGCGCGGAGTTGCGTTTTTAGGAGCACTCAGATGCTGCAACGATTTGGGCATCCGCTGGCGAAAATTGGCAGGCACTTCTGCAGGTGCAATTACTGCCGCAGTCTTGGCAACCGACTTGTCAATTGATGATTTAGAGGAAATTTTAGGACAGCTCGATTACAGCATATTTTTAACTCAAAAAAACAGTCCTCTAATTTTAAACGGCGACCCCGCCGACGACTTGCAATCTCCTGCTTGGACGCTGCTTTTCCTCACAGTTAGCCGTCAGATGGGAGAATATTCGGCGCAGCCGTTCCGGCAGTGGCTGGAAGCAATGCTCGGTCGAGGTAACTTGCACACTTTTGCCGATGTCAAAAAAATCGTAAAAGACCGGGAATTAAAAGTAGTAATATCCAACCTCAGTCGGGGTGAAATGTTGGTAATCCCCGACGACTTGCGACGGCAGGAATCTGCCGATTCCGATGCTTTATACCAGCAGTTGCGACTCGCAAATCCCGAAGATTTTAGCGTAGCTGAAGCCGTGCGGTTGTCGATGAGTATTCCCCTATTTTTTGAACCGGGAAAACTGGGCGATGACTTAATTGTCGATGGCGGAATTTTGAGCAATTTCCCCCTGTGGATCTATGACAAACAATCCGTCGGTTCGACTCCCGCTATGCCCCGCTGGTTTACCTTTGGGTTTCGATTGGTCGATACCGGCATTGAGACTAAAGTTAAGATTGATACTCCCCTGTCGATGCTGGCGGCGATGTTCAGAACGATGATGAAAGCAAGAGACCGCTATCACCAGCGGGAGATGGATAAAGGCAGGGTGATTAATATTGATGTGACTGAAGCTGGGGTGACAACGACGGATTTTAATCTCGATGCCGATCGCAAGGCTCACCTGTACCGCTTGGGATATTTGTATACTAAGAGGTTCTTTTTGAGTTCCAATTTTAGTTGGGAAAAGCACTTGAAGGCTAGGGGCTTTGGGGAGCAGTCTTGATTTCGGGAATTGGGCATCGGGCATCGGGCATTGCGAATAGTTTCTTTTTCTTCCCTCTTACATCCTGTATCCGTGTCAAAATTCGTGTTGTGCCCTTCTTCCTTCCATACAGCGTCAGGGATTGAGGATTTTTTGAATTTAGGGGTTGCCAAAGGCTAGATGTGTGTGCTATGATTAGTTGCTGTCATCGGGAGAGGTGGCTGAGTGGTCGAAAGCGGCAGATTGCTAATCTGTTAAGGGTGTTATCATCCTTCGGGGGTTCGAATCCCCCCCTCTCCGTTCTATTTAATATTTGATCGATTGAGGGTTTGAGATTCGTCATATCAATTTCAGTTACACTGGAAGGATATAGAGGACACGGCGCCGTGCCCTGGGACTACCCGGATTAATTGTAGGGACACGGCACTCGCGGTGTCCGGGCTATTAGTAATATTAATTCCGATGCTACCGGATTTGATATCATCCCCTTGAATTTTTTGTTTTTCTTTCATATCGAATTCTTCCATGTTTCGATTTCTTTGCTATCTAAATGTCACCAACGATCGATCGCGCCTTGAATAGATTCCCTAGCGCTGGCAAGTCCCTCTTCGCGGGCTTCAGGGTGTTTATGCAAACTATGAGCGTAAATAAAGCTCATGTCAGTAATCCCCATAAAGCCAAAAACAGTCCTTAAATAAGGTTCGAGGTGATTGAGTGCCGCATCGGGAGTTCCACATTGATAATTACCTCCTTGAGACGCAATTACTAAGACTTTCTTGTCTTGCAAGAGTCCTTGGAAATTATTTCCATCCATCACAACGGTGCGACCGATCCGCACAATCTGATCGATGTATGCTTTGAGAGTGGATGGAACCGTGAAGTTGAAAATCGGTGTGGCAATCAAATAGCGATCGGCTGCAATCAATTCATCCACTAACTCATCCGATATGCGGATGGTATCTGCTAGTTCAGGCGTATGCTCGATGGATGGTGAGAATGCAGCAGCAATCCATGTTTCGGTGAGGTGGGGAACAGGATGATGTCCGAGATCGCGATAAGTCACTGTATCGTTGGGATAAACCGCTATCCATTTGTCAATAAACTCTTGTCCAAGCGTCCGCGAGATCGATCGATTCCCGCGCGGACTTGCATCAATTTGAAGAAGATGTGCCATGTGATTTAAGCTCTTTTTTTCATTAGTAAGGACTTGCTGTATATCTGACGATAATTTCACTGATATCAACACAGTCAGGTTGGCAGATCGCAAATAAGATCGATCGGGCGAATGCGATCGCCCGAATGCACAATCTGCGGAATTCTGGCATTCCCACATCTTGCGGTTTCACGATCGGGCAATGTCCTCGGCTGGCGCATTGAGCGTAGCCATGTCGATTACCAAACGATAGCGTACATCTCCTCGCTCCAGCCGTTCAAAACCCTCGTTGATATCCTCCGCCGCAATGATTTCGACATCGGCTGCGAGGTTGTGCAGGCTGCAGAAGTCCAGCATCTCCTGCGTTTCCAGCGTCCCTCCCACACCTGAACTTGCTAACCGCCGCCGTCCCATCGTCAGAAAGACGGGGCTAAAATCCAAGTCCTTGGGAATGCCCAGACCACAGAGCGTACCGTCGAGTTTGAGCGATCGCAGATAGGGGTCGAGGGGATGGCGAGATGAAACGGTATCAAGAATAAAATCGAAGCGGGATGCTTGACTTGCCATTTGCGCCTTGTCGGTGGACAGGATTGCCTCATCTGCTCCCAGCGCCTTCGCATCGTCCAGCTTTCCTGGAGTCGTGGTGAATACGACGACATGAGCGCCCAGCGCGCGAGCAAATTTCACCGCCATGTGTCCGAGTCCACCCAACCCGACAATCCCAACTGTTTTACCCGGCCCTACTTCCCAGTGGCGTAGTGGCGACCAGGTTGTTATGCCCGCGCACAGCAGCGGTGCAACGCTTGCCGGATCGAGACCAGCGGGAAGGTGATAGGCAAAATGGGTATCGACGACATATTCGTTCGAGTAGCCTCCGCGCGTGATACTGCGGTCGTGCCTATCAATGCCGTCATAGGTTGTTGTCACCCCTTCGAGGCAATATTGTTCTAACTGTCGCTTGCACGATGAGCAGTGACCGCAGGAATCGACGATCGTACCCACTACTACAGCATCGCCGATTTGGAATTTTGTGACATTCGCGCCGATCGCCGTGACTTCGCCTACCATCTCGTGACCTGGAACCAAAGGAAAACGGCTATTCCCTCGAATTGCGTGCAGATCGCTGTGGCATACGCCGCAAAACTGAATTTTGACGGCGATGTCATTGGGTCGCAAGTCGCGGCGCTGCAATGCCCAGGGAACGAGGGGTTCGCCTCGGCTTAAAGCGGCAAGTCCGTAACCGGGACGCATCGATCTATTCTGTTCAATAGAGGTGTTTCCTAGCATTTGCTTTTTCTTTTTGGCGATTTATGTGTGGTGCTTTAGTAAGGGCTGGCTGTTGGTCTGACGATGATTTCGCTGATATCAACATCATCGGGTCGATCGATCGCAAATAAAATCGTAGCTTGCGGGGCCCGACGCCATCGGGCGATCGCAGCCCTGCCTCACAATTCAGCCGCGAGTATTATCGTATGTTCGGTGCGCCACTAATCAGGGATATTGAACGTTTACGCATAGCATGAGAGTAAGACGATAGTTCCATAACTTAATTAGGACTTAGGCATAAACTCTATCTGTAGGGCGAAGCATACCGCACCTTACCTCTAACAATAGTGTTGCAAAGCAGTTTTTGCGTCCAGAACTGTCTAATTCAGTGCTTTCATCGCTTCGACAAATTGCCGCGATATAAAAGGCAAAATCTCTTCATTCTTGCTATTATCTTTGCCTTCGGTAAATACAACCAACAAATACGGTCGCAAGCCCGATATTTCAATATAAGCAGCATCGTGACGAACTTGACTTGTCAGTCCCGCTTTTGACCACAATTTTGCTGATTCTGGCAATCCGCCACCTAAAAAACCTGTAACTTGATTTTCAGGATCTGCCTCTAATTCTGCTGGATCTAAACTGCGTTTCATTAAACCCATCATTTCTTGCGATGCTTGGGCAGAAACAGCTACGCCGCCGATTATAGTGTGCAGCAAACGCGCCGCTGCATTTGTGGTCAGCATATTTCTATTTTCCATTAATTCTCCCAGAACTGCTCGCTCGCGACCGTAGGGGCCCTCACACCAGGTTTTCTGATTGACGTTAATATTTTCTAATTCTGGCCAATCCAATGATTGAAAGTAACGGTTGACGATGTTTCGCTGCTGTTTCCAAGTTTCAAAGGGGCCTGATGATAATTCTGGGCCGCTGGTGGTGCCGGTGAGCGCGTCTACTACTAAACTGGTGGCGTCGTTGCTGGAATCAACTATCATATCTCGGACGGCGCGTTCTAATTCTGGCGATGTTTGAATCATGCCTTTTTGCGCCCATTCCCAGATGGCAACGAGGTAGAATAATTTGACGATGCTGGCTGGATAAATTCGTTCGGAAGCTCTAGCGCTAAAACCTCGCGGTTGATATTTCCAAAATTCTTCTGGGCTCAGGGCGCCGCCTGTATTGACTCGCACCGGCGGATCGTAGACTATCCAGGTAATGGCTGTACGATCGCCACTTAATCCTGTAAATTCTGACAATGCGGAGTCTATAATGCTACTGCCGAGGGTTTCTAATTGTTCGTCTTTGTGAAAAAATGTCATGGTTAATGGCTGACGGTTAACGGTTAACGGCTAGCAGCTAATGGCAATCTATCGTTAAATGCGAACAATTAACAGCAAACAGTGAGCAATTAGCAATGGCCAATTATCAATTATCTGATGTTCAGGAGTACCGGGCGCGATCGCACATAAATATTTACGATTCCCCAAAGTGCGATCGATTGGCAACTCAAGCAGCGCTGGGGCGACATTTGCGAGTAGTTGACCCCCCCCAGGTTAGGTCGGGGGGGAGAAATGACATAGACTCGGTTGTTGAGGGGGATACAAGGGCTGTGATGGTGCGGCTGTGCGAAGATGATTATCCGGGATGGCTGGATATTCGAGATGTTGAGTTGCTCGATCCGACAGAAACAGTGTATCATCCTCTGGTGCTTTCTGAGGCCCAAATCAAGGAAAAATTACCAAGAGTAATTACTTTCGCTCGTGAGGCTATGAACCAATCCAATTATTACCTTTGGGGCGGTACAGTCGGGCCCAATTATGATTGTTCTGGCTTGATGCAAGCGGCTTTTGTGGCCGCAGGCATCTGGTTGCCGAGGGATGCTTATCAGCAGGAAGCTTTTACTAAATCTATTAGTATCAGTGCTTTAGAAGCGGGGGACTTAGTATTTTTTGGTACGCCAGAAAAAGCAACTCATGTAGGATTATATCTCGGAGATAGTCGCTACATTCACAGTTCTGGAAAATCACCAGGTCGCAACGGTATCGGTATCGATGTTTTGTCGGAGGATGGCGATCGAGTCAGTCAAGCTTATTACCAGCAATTGCGGGGATATGGTAAAGTTGTGGCAAGTTATCAACCTAGTTAGTTGTTGAGGGTTGACTGTTGAGGGTTGACTGTTGATATTATCGAATAAAAAAATGGACGCTGCATTATTTTTGGAAAAATTGGCGAGACAGCAAGCTGAGGCTGAGGTTGTTCTCGACGTTTCGGTGGTGGTGCCGGTGTATAATGAGGTGGAAAGTTTGCCTCATTTAATTGAGGCGATCGCCTCTTCTATCCAACCATCTGGACTCAGCTATCAAATTATTTGTGTAGATGACGGTTCTAAGGACGGTTCTGCTGAACTTCTCCAGGAGTTAGCCAGCACTCGCGATGACCTTTGTGCTGTAATTTTGCGCCGCAATTACGGGCAAACTGCTGCCATGTCGGCAGGTTTCGATCGCGCTCGCGGTCGTGCTATTGTTACCCTAGACGGCGATTTGCAAAATGACCCGGCTGATATTCCGCTGTTGTTGGCAAAATTAGATGAAGGCTACGATTTAGTTAGCGGCTGGCGGAAAAATAGGCAGGATAATACTATTAGTAGGTTGATTCCTTCTAAAATTGCGAACTGGTTAATTGGTCGCGTTACAGGCGTAACTTTGCACGACTACGGCTGTTCTTTGAAAGCTTATAAATCCGAGTTGGTAGCAGACTTGAATCTGTACGGGGAATTGCACCGCTTTTTGCCAGCGTTGGCGTTTATTGAAGGGGCGAGAATTGCGGAACTGCCGGTACGGCATCACGCCCGCCGTTTCGGTCAAAGTAAGTACGGAATTTGGCGGACTTTTCGAGTATTGATGGATTTGCTGACTATTTCTTTTATGAAAAAGTTCCTGACTCGACCGATGCACGTTTTTGGACTTTTGGGACTGAGTTCTATGACGTTGGGAACGGTTTTAGGGATTTATTTGACTTTCCTGAAATTGGCTTTTGGTCAAAGTATTGGCAATCGTCCTTTGCTGATTTTGGCTGTGGTTTTGCTGTTAACGGGCGTGCAGTTATTTTGTTTTGGTTTGCTGGCGGAAGTGATGATGCGGACTTATCACGAGTCGCAGGGAAAACCGATTTATCGGGTGCGCGAGGTATTTGGTTCTAAGTAAGGGGTTGATCCCAATTATACTCGGCCATAAAAAGAGGAAAAGTTTTGAGTTGTAAGTTAAATAATTTAAAACTCAAAACTCAAAACTACTTCCTAATGTTCAATTCTCCCATCTAAAATCTAAAATCTAAAATCTAAAATTGATTGACTTTTTGTGCTTGTCGGAGAGATGTAATAGTTGCGATCGCGTGTTGGGAAACTGCATCTATTTCTGCTGCGGTATTGAACCGGCCAATACCAAACCGAATTGAAGCATAAGCTAATTTGTCCGATCGCCCGATCGCTGCTAAAACATGAGATGGAGATATTTTCGCCGAAGTGCAAGCAGAGCCCGAAGAAACTGCCGCCGCCGGTTGCAAACCCAACATCAACGCTTGACCGTCAACCCCGGCTACACTAATATTGAGATTCCCCGGCAATCTCTTCGTAGCGTGACCGTTGAGAAAAACCTCGCCCAATTCACTCAAATTTTCCCACAAACGCTGCCGCAAATTAACCACTCGTTCGGTTTCCGACTGCATTTCTGCAATTGCCAATTCTACTGCTTTGGCAAACCCAACTATTTGCGGCGGGTAGAGAGTTCCCGATCGCATTCCCCGTTCGTGGCCTCCTCCGTGCATTTGCGGCGCTAGCTGCACTCTCGGTTTGTTGCGGCGGACGTAGAGAGCACCGATCCCTTTTGGCCCGTAGATTTTGTGGGCTGTCAAGGACATTAGATCGATATTCATCTCCTCTACGTCGAGGGGAATTTTGCCGATCGCCTGTGCCGCATCTGTGTGGAAAAGAATGTCATTTCCGCGACAAATTGCTGCAATTTCTGCGATCGGCTGGATGACACCAATTTCGTTGTTAGCCGTCATCACTGAAACTAAAATTGTCTCGGCCCGAATCGCTTTGATCAAATCGCCTATATCAATCAGCCCGTCGCTTTTCACGGGTAAAACAGTAATGTCAAACCCCAATTTTTGCAAATAGGTACAGGGATCGAGAATTGCATTGTGTTCGGTTTTTACTGTGATAATGTGCTTTCCTTTACTGAAATAAGCTTCGGCGATGCCTTTGATCGCTAAGTTATTTGCTTCGCTTGCACCGCTGGTAAAAACAATTTCTTCTGGAGAAGCATTGATCGCTTCTGCTATGATTTGTCGTGACTGTTTTACCGCTGCTTCTGCTTCCCAGCCGTAGACGTGGTTGATACTGGCTGCATTACCGAATTGTTCGGTGAAATACGGCAGCATCGCATCAAGTACCCGTCGATCTACGGGGGTTGTGGCGTGGTTGTCGAGGTATATAGGACGTGCGGACATAGTGCAGTTTTGGTTGAAAAAAGTGTTAGGTTTATTGTAGACGAGCCCCTTGTTCTACTACAAAACTTTATAATTAACAAATATTTGTGAAGATTTATGCGAGCTGACATTCAGGGATTAGAAATTACTGTTGGTGAGCTCAAGCACCTCACAGGGGCCGGGCCCGATCGCGTATACCGGCCGCCGACAGCAACTAAGTTTGCCCGCGAAGCTTTGAAAACAGTCGGTTTAATTGTTTTGGTTCTCATCAGTTGTTGGCTGCTAGTTGCGATATTTCCTAGAGCTTATTTGTTGTGGTTCGCCCTCCACTTCGCTGCGATCGTCGGTTTAATCTTTGAGGATGCGTGGAAAATTCAGTGCAGCCGGCAAAACCAACATTTAATCAATCTTTTTGATGATGTCGATCGCTATAATGGTATAATCGAAGCGATCGCCATTAACGATCGGATAGAAGATGCTGGCAATGCGGAAGTCAAAATCGGCGATAGAGCAAAAGTTATTGAAGCCTTGCAGCTAATCAGAGACGATTTAGTTCGAGCTTTGAAAACCGAGAGAATTCTCAGGGAAAACAAAAAATTTGTCGATACTAACTCCGAATTGTTTGCCAATAATTTGAAAAGTTTGAATGCCCTGCAAATTAGCGATCGAGCCAGCGAGCAAGGGCGATTGCTCAACGAAGCTTTGCAGGTAGCCGTGGGAGTTCAAGCAGAAATGAAAAAGTTGCAAGATCGAAACGGTGCTAATTAAAAAAAGGAAAATATTAGTAGGATGCGCCTCGGCGCACCTTATTTTGTAGCAACGCGCACCTTAATGAACCGATCGAACTCAAACACATTATCCAAATTAGGAGTTATGAGAATAGTTAAAAAAATATCATAACTATTGTAAATTTTTACCTGTTACGTAACAGGTAAGGATATCTTGGAAAAGTGATGTTAACAACCAGGTCATTATGTCTTCTGTTAAACCCAAGATTATAGTTCTCGACGACGATCCGACTGGTTCTCAAACCGTGCACAGTTGCTTGCTGCTGACACGTTGGGACGAAGACACCCTGCGTTTGGGGCTGCGGGACAAGTGCCCGATTTTCTTTATACTGACAAATACTCGATCGCTAACTCCAGAAAAAGCAGCCTCCGTCACCCGCGAAGTGTGCCAAAATCTAAAAAGGGCGATCGCCAGCGAAAAAATCGAAGACTTCCTAATAGTTAGCCGTTCCGATTCTACCCTGCGCGGTCACTATCCCATCGAAACCGACGCGATCGCCGAAGAACTCGGCCCCTTCGACGCCCATTTTCTAATTCCCGCCTTTTTTGAAGGAGGCAGAATTACCCGCCACAGCGTGCACTACCTAATAGTTAACAGCGTCCCGACACCAGTACACGAAACCGAATTTGCCAAAGATTCAGTCTTCGGGTACAGTCACAGTTACCTGCCAGACTATGTAGAAGAAAAAACCAAAGGTCGCATCCCTGCTGATGCAGTCGATCGCATTTTACTCGCAGACATTCGCTACGGAAGTTTAGATCGACTGATGGACATGACAGACAACCAATGTGCGGTTGTTGACGGGCAAAGCCAAGGCGATTTAGACACATTTGCCAAACACATTCTCAATGCAGTCAGTCAAGGCAAAAAGTTTTTATTCCGCAGCGCGGCGAGTATTTTAACATCCCTAGCTAACCTCGGCCCGCAGCCAGTAGCAGCCGACGAAATGGCAAAATATGTGAGGGATGGCAAACCGGGTGCAGTAATAGTTGGTTCCCACGTTAAGAAAACTACGGAACAATTGGATCGCTTGTTAAAAGAACCCAATATAGTTAGCATTGAAATAGATGTATCTCACTTGTTAGAAGATTCACCCGAGTATCGCACCCAAATGCTCGATGAAATTCTCGAAAAAGTCCGCACTGCTCATGCCGATGGCAAAACGCCTGTAATTTATACCAGCCGCAAGGAACTCGAATTTGAAAATGCGGAAGTCCGGTTAAAATTTGGAGAGGCGGTTTCTGCTTTATTGATGGATATCGTGCGGGGACTGCCGGCAGATATCGGGTTTTTGATTAGCAAGGGCGGCATTACTTCCAATGATGTTTTGAGTACAGGTTTGTCGCTGAAAAGTGTCAGGCAAATCGGTCAAATTATCGCAGGTTGTTCGGTGGTGAAAACCGAGGCTAATCATCCTCTGTTTCCCAATTTGCCAGTTGTTTTGTTTCCGGGAAATGTGGGCGATAGCCATGCTTTGGCTACGGTTTACAAGCGGCTGAGCAAGTAGTATAGCTCCTTGAATCGCAGATTAACCCAGATGAATTTAGCTTCTAGTCAGGGATGAGAATGTTCATCTGCGGTTGGTCGATTGGTTTCAAAGGTCGATCGAACTTTATGGCAATTGCCACTGCACGGCAACTTCAAAAAAAATCTCTAGCCTACTTTTTCCTTGCCTAAATCACCATACTATGATATAGTTTAAAGTCTGTGTGTAACTCAAGCCGCTCGCCCAATCTCCCAATCGCCCCTCAGCAGCCGTTCTCAAAAAAATCAAATTTAGGAAAAAAAATTAAGGCAGAACTCTACATATAGAGCCAATAGCACCAGAGCTACTGCTATCAGTAGCGTTTCCAGCTTGTACCCGCCTAAATTTTAAAATTAAGTAGAAATTTGCACCTCGTAATTTTTAGCTGAAAGGATTAGCATATAAGGGTGACAGAACATTATCATCCCCTAAACTCATTAAAAAGTGGCCATTGGTTCAAGCTGATCTGTGGGGCGAGCTTTCAACACCTGCCTGCTGTACGGAATCTCACCTTGGCTTACACCTTAGCAGGCGCTGACTGTATCGATGTCGCGGCAGATCCCGCCGCCGTCACCGCAGCGAAAGAAGCCCTACAAGTGGCCAGCGAATTACAGGCAAGAACTCACAACCGCAGGTTTGGCGGCAAAGGGTTGCCGTTGCTGATGGTGAGTTTAAATGATGGGGAAGACCCGCATTTTCGCAAAGCCGAATTCAACCCAGCCGATTGTCCGGCGGACTGCTGGCGGCCGTGCGAAAAAATATGTCCAGCCGAAGCAATCGTTTTTCAGAGTGCTGGCAGTGGTTTTTCCGGGGTGATAGACCAGCAGTGCTATGGCTGCGGTCGCTGTCTGCCGATTTGTCCGAGCCAACTAATTTATACTCGTTCTTACGTGTCTGCTCCCGCCGCGATCGCACCTTTAATCTTGCAATCCGGTGCGGACGCCCTAGAAATCCACACGCAAGTAGGCAGAGAGGCAGATTTTGGGCGACTTTGGTCGAGCATAGCTCCCTGGGTCGATCAACTCAAGGTAATAGCAATTAGTTGCCCCGATGGAGACGGTTTGATTGATTATTTGCGGACACTCTATCAAATAATTTCCCCCCTTCCTTGTCCCCTAATTTGGCAAACCGACGGTAGGCCGATGAGCGGAGATATCGGAACAGGAACTACTAGAGCCGCGGTCAAACTCGGTCAAAAAGTTTTGGCGGCCCAGTTGCCGGGATACGTGCAACTTGCAGGCGGCACTAATGCTCACACTGTCAGCAAGCTGAGAGCCGGCGGACTGCTGTTGGATGGCGGGAAAAATTTGTCAGTTCCCCCTGTCCCGTACATTGCAGGTGTAGCTTACGGCAGCTATGCCAGGGTTTTGCTGTCGCCAATTTTAGAACAATTAGAAACAATGCAGACCGATCGAGCCTGTGCGGTTCCGGTGGCAGTCGCGCGGCCAGCAGCCGGAGTTCAAACATCTCGGCTACCTCAGCTCGAAGCCGTCCCAGAACTTCTCTCGGAGGCCGTGAGTTTAGCTCGTTCTCTAGTTTCCCAGCTCAAAGAATTTTAGTCAGTAGTCATTAGTCAGTAGTCATTAGTTACAAGTAAAAAACAACTGGCAACTGGCAACTGACAACTGACAACTGTTAACTGACAACTGACTAAAAAGTTGAAAACGTCACCGAACACATCGAGGCGAATGCAGATTACAGACGACCTCAACAGATTATTAGACATCGTGCCAGATGAGATCCGGCAGCCTTTAGAGCAGCACCCGCAGCGCAACAATCTCATTGAGATTGTTATGGATTTGGGCCGCCAACCAGAAGCTCGTTTTCCATCCTTGGCCGAACCTCTTTCCCAAACACCGATTTCCAAGGCACACCTCAACTATTGCATCGAGCGAGTCGGCCACTTCGGCGGCGACAATCGAGCCGGTATCGAGCAAACCCTGCACCGAATTAGCGCCCTTCGCAACCGCAGCGGCGAGATTATCGGCTTGACTTTGAGGGTGGGCCGCGCTGTGTTTGGGACGATCGGCATTATCCGCGATTTGGTGGAAACCGGTCAGTCAATTTTGATGCTCGGCCGCCCTGGAGTGGGCAAAACCACGGCCCTGCGAGAAATTGCCCGCGTGCTCGCCGATGACTTGGAAAAACGGGTGGTAATTATCGACACCTCCAACGAAATCGCCGGAGATGGAGATATCCCGCACCCGGCGATCGGCAGAGCTCGCAGAATGCAAGTTTCCCGTCCCGAACTCCAGCACCAAGTCATGATCGAAGCAGTGGAAAACCATATGCCGGAAGTGATCGTGATTGATGAAATCGGCACGGAACTCGAAGCTTTGGCGGCTCGGACGATCGCCGAAAGGGGCGTGCAGTTGGTCGGTACCGCCCACGGGAACCGGCTCGAAAACTTGATGAAAAACCCGACTCTGGCAGATTTAATTGGGGGCATCCAAGCGGTGACGCTGGGAGATGACGAAGCAAGGCGCCGCGGTTCTCAAAAGACGGTTTTGGAGCGCAAAGCACCGCCCACTTTTGAAATTGCCGTTGAAATGCTGGAACGCCAGCGCTGGGTAATCCACGAGCGAGTTGCAGATTCGATCGACACTCTGCTGCGGGGACGCGAACCGAACCAGCAAATCAGAAGCGTCAGCGAGACTGGAGAGGTAATTATCGAGCGCGAGTCGGCCGCTCCGCCCGCCCGGTTTCCAGGGATAACAGCTTCGAGCGGCCCGGCTGCGGTATCGGCCATCCGGCCGGTCACACCGATCTCTGGGTGGCGGAGTGCTGGCAAAATGGTGCCGATGCCCGCTCCCAGCGAGAACTTGGCTGTTAAAAGCGCGCCGGTTTCTGAGACTCGGTATTTCGAGCAACTGCTCGAAGAATCCCTATCCGTCGAGCCGGTACCTAAGCCCGGACGCTATTCCCATAATGTCGGCCCTAACGGCGAAGATTTGCCCCTCCACGTTTATCCTTACGGCATAGCTCGCCACCAGCTCGAACAGGTGATTTCGACGCTGAACCTGCCGGTGCTGCTGACGAAGGATATTGAGAGTGCTGACGTGGTTTTGGCTTTGCGATCGAACGTTCGGAACCAGTCAAAATTGAGGCACTTGGCCAAAACTCGCCAAGTTCCCCTGCACACAATTAAGGCCGGCACTATTCCCCACGTAGCGAGAGCTTTGCGGCGCCTGTTGGACATGGATGACCCGGGCACCCCGGAAGTGGCAGACCTCGCCTTATTCGCCCGCAGCGGTTCTTCTGACGAGCTCGAAGCTCTCGAAGAAACCCGCTTGGCAGTCGAGCAAATTGTCATTCCGAAGGGACAGCCGGTGGAACTCCTGCCCCGTTCTCCCAACGTCCGCAAAATGCAGCACGAACTTGTGGAACACTATCACCTGAAATCCCACAGTTTTGGGGAAGAACCCAATCGCCGCCTGCGCATTTATCCAGCTTAAAGTTGGAGATTGGTGCCTTTGAAAGCAGAAGGTAGAAGGCAAACGGCCGAATTTTTTCCTGGCTTCTGTTTTCTACCTTTTGTCTTTGAGATCGTGCCCGCTAAATTGACGATAATTTTTGTTGGGAGGGTTCGCGCCCGATCTTTAAAAGGGGCAGCAGCTAAGCGTCTACTCGCCCCGACCCGAATCGTGGGGTCGATCGACCGGACATGATATTATTTACGTAGGTATCTTTTTTGTAAGTGCGATCGGCTCAAATGCCTAGCCAATCCCCCATTACCAATTCCAGATAATAGCAGATTATATCTCAACACATTTAGCAGGGTTGATATGAATGATGCACAAATTAACTTATTTATTCAATTAATTGCGGCGCACACGGGTTTACAAATTCGCCCGCAAGATCGATCGGCTTTCTCTCAAAAACTTTTGACTCGGATGAAAGCTGTAAAAATACCCTTTCCAGAGAAGTATTATCAAATGTTAGCCGATCCGAGTCTGGAAAGTCAAAGCGAATGGCAAGAACTCGCGTTGCTGCTGACAACCAACGAAAGTTATTTCATGCGGGACAAAGGACAGTTTTCGCTGCTGGAAAAAGTTATTTTCCCTGAATTGATAGCTCGTAAAATAAAATTGCACGAGACATTGGGAATTAAGCCAACACTGCGAGTCTGGAGTGCAGGCTGCTCGACAGGTGAAGAACCTTATTCTTTAGTTATTATTTTAAAACAGCTAATTCCTGATTGGGAAAAATGGGATATTTTAGTTTTAGGTACAGATATCAATCAAGAAGTAATAGAAAAAGCGCAGCGAGGAATTTACAGCCTTTGGTCGTTTCGCTTGGTTGACCCGGAACTGCAAAGGCGGTATTTCGAGAGGCTGAAAATCGATTGGAAAATCGACCGGAATTTGCGCAAATTAGTTAGCTTTAGCTGTGTAAATTTAGTAACAGATAATTTTCCTAAAATTTACACAGATATTAATAACATGGATTTGATCCTGTGCAGAAATGTTTTTGTTTATTTTGAAGATCGATATATTTCACAGGTCTTGAGAAAGTTTGCCAAGACGCTGAGACCTGGAGGATATTTAATGACTGGTCACGCTGAAGTTCACAATCATGTGATGCACGATTTTCAACCAAAGGTTTTCCCGGAGTCGGTTGTTTATCAAGCCAAGAATGTCCTAGGGGAAGAACTAGGTAAAATAGAGCCTTTGATTGCATCAGCATTCAAGGCAAAATCGGCGTTTGGGGAATCGGGAAAGGAAGGAGGAGTTGACGGCGACAGCGGTCAGTTGCTACCGAGGCGAATCCTGCTAGCTAGTGTTGCTAACGGCAATCTTGGGGATATCGGGTCGCTGTTAACAGCAGATACAGGGTTGGTAAATACGCTGGGAACTCCCTATGTGGAGGGAGGTTTGGCGCGTAAGGATGAGGCATTTTTACATCCTATTGTAGAAGAAAAACAAGCGCAAAAAACTTATTTAATGCTAGTTTTAGACGCAAAAAAATGCTTAAAAAATAAAAATTATACAGAGGCGATTTACAAGGCAAAACAGGCATTATCTATTCAATCTCATACTTTTGATGCAGATTATTTATTGGCGATAATTTATGCAAATTTAGGTAAGTATTCTCAGGCGCTCGAACACTGCAAGCTAGCTAGCAAAGCAGATGCTATGTCAGTATTTCCTTATTATTTGCAAGCTCACATTGCGGAAGAACAGGGCGACTTGGAAACAGCTAAAATTTTTTTGAGAAAAACTATTTATCTTGGCCCGTATTTTGTTTCAGCTTATCTAGAAATGGGGAATATATACAATAAAGAAGGTAAGCTAAATATAGCTATTAAAATGTACAACTCATCTTGCGATCTTCTCCAAAAACTACCGCCAAATACTCCGATCGAGCCGGAGGGAAAAATGACAGCGAGTCAAGTATTGATGGATGTTAAAAAAAAATTGGTAAAATTGTACAGCCAACAAAAGTGACGCCGGGAGAAGCTAAAAACCAGGTTTCTTTGTAGATGCCTCGCTGCCCCACCCAATACGATCGTAGAAATGGGTTTTTTTTTCGCAAGTCCTAGTAAATAAAGTCTCAGGGAAAATATGGAAACTAAGCCGTATCTTATATTTAAACAGAACGGTTTGCTCTACGGTGTAGAAGTCGGCTGCGTTCGGGAAATTTTCTTTCTGCCGGAGCTTACACCCATCGCCGAAGCGCCTCAAGCTATTGTCGGGGCGATCGATCTCAGGGGCGAAATTCTGCCCGTGATGGATCTGAATCTCCGTTTGGGATATCTCTGGCAAAAATATTGTTTGACAGATAGCGCGATCGTCATAGAATGGCAAGGATTTCGAGTTGCCATCATTGTCAATGAAGTTAGCGAAGTTAAGTATATCCCCCAAGAGGCAATAACTCCGCAGCTATCTTACGGGGGAGACAAGGCAGGGGCGTCGCATCGTTTTTTAGCTGGATTTGCCCGCTGTGAAGGCGATATTATCATGCTGCTCAATCTCGATCGCTTAATTCGATCTTCTCCCGAGAAAACAGAGCCAGAAATGCCAGTTTTTGCAAGCGGTGCAGGCTCTTGGGCGGCAGCAGGCAAGGTAGATGGCACAAATTTGCCGTTAGAAATAGAGCCAAAATTGTTAGCGGCAGATGCTAAAGTTTTGAGCCAGCCTCAGGTTTTTTGTCCGGATGCTACGCCGGAAGAAAAAGCGATTTTTCGAGAGCGAGCTGACAATTTGAGGCTATTGGGCGATCGCGAAAATTCTGCGGAAATTAATCTGTCGTTGGTTGTGGTTGTTTTGAACGGCGAATACTTTGGTATTAATCTAAAGGTAGTGCGCGAATTTACTCAGATTAACCAAGTAACTCCGGTTCCTTGTACTCCCGATCGCATTATTGGAAATATGAATTTGCGCGGCGAGATTCTGACGCTAGTGGATATTCGGAATGTTTTAAATATGTCGGCGGATACAAAATTTCTATCTAAGGCGATCGTTGTTGAAATTGAAGATTTGGTCGTTGGTATAGCTGTTGACGAAATCTTAGATATTATATATTTGAATGTGGCAGAGCTTGCGACTATTCCCGCTGCACTAAATTCGGCTAACCGCGAATATCTTCGGGGTACTGCTTTTTATGAAGAAAAAATTATCGCTGTTCTCAACTTGCGTAAACTGCTGACAAAAGGGGGAGTTGTTGTTGATGAGGAGGTTTGAAAAAAAATGTTATCCTAAATCCGTTTTTAAACTTCCGCCCATAGAACCAATGTTATACCATGTTAGGCTTTGCTCAAAATGGTGCAAAAGATCAGTTTAAAACAATATTTTATATCACAGCCGACAAATTACTTACAATCTGTCATTGCGTTTGATGTCGCGTAGCGAAACGCAACGCAGTGAAGTGAAGCAATCGTTCTTATCTGAGACTGTTTTTCTCTGTTGTTGCAACCGCCGCGCTGCCGACAAGTATTTAGAGGGACATGATTTTACCCGCGAATCAGGGTCGCGCTGCACAAACGATGTCCACGCAGCCCAAAGCTAAAGAAAAGACGGTAATAGAACAGAATTTGCTATGATACTATTTTCTAATGTCACTGTACCGCCTCGATCCTAGAACTCGCCGATTAATTTTTTTTGCCAACGCGGGACTCCCAACCACTATCGAATCGTCACAACCTTACTAAGGGAAATGCTATCTTAATTTCAGGAAAAAAAGATGTTTGCTAAAATAAACAATTTAAAAATTAGAAACAAGGTGCTGCTCGGATATCTAGCGCCAGCAGCTATATACTTAGGGTTTCCCGTAGTAGTTATTTCTACTATAAATCAGGTGTTTCAAACTTTCCAAGAAACGGAAAGGGTACAGCAGGTAGTCGGAGAAACAACTAATATATCCCTAGGTGCTGAGCAAATGGTACGGGGGCTACGCGGGTATTTAATTAATAATAAAAATCAGGAGTTTTTAACTGATTTTCGCGCAGGTGCAGAGTTGGCTCGGCAGTCGGCGAATAATGTAGAGCCGACCGTTAAAGATCGAGAACAGAGAATGCGTTTGCACAGGATGCGAGAGCTAGTCAACCAATATTATGAGGGTTCTAACAAAGACATTGTTCGCTTATTGGAGCAAAATCAGACAGCGAAAGCCACCGCTGTATTTAATACAGGCAAGTACACAAATTTTGTGAATAACTTTTTGAAAGTGAACCGGGAATTTCGGGAAAGAGAATTCAATCTGGTTAAGCAAAAAACGCAAATGACTAAGGAATCTTTAAACTTTTTGGTATCGACGCTAGTGGTTGGTTCGGTGCTGTTAGTGCTGTTTGGTACGGGTCTAGCTTGGCTGATTTCGTCAGAAATTGTTGGAACTATAGATCGCGCAATTAGTTCGATCGCCAGTTCTTCCACTGAGATTGCAGCAACAGTTGAAGAACAGGAACGCATGGCAAGCCAGCAAGCAGCTTCAGTCAATCAAACTACGACGACGATGGACGAATTGGGCGCATCTTCTAAAGCGACTTCACAGCAGATAGAAATTGCCGCATCTCAAGCAATGCAAGCTTTAAGTTTAGCTGGCATAGGTACAAAAGCTGTCGAAGAAACTTTAAAAGCAATGGCAACCCTGAAAACTAAAGTGCAAGATATGCAAGGGCAAATTATGCAGTTGAGCGAGCAAGCCGATCGCATTGGCAATATCTCAACTTTAGTTAGCGATTTGGCAAATCAAACTAATATGTTAGCGCTAAATGCTGCGGTGGAAGCAGTACGGGCGGGCGAACACGGCAAAGGATTCGGCGTTGTGGCATCAGAAATTCGCAAACTTGCCGATCGCAGTAAAAAATCTGCCACGCAAATTAATCTGTTAGTTGCTGATATTCAGAAAGTGATTAATTTAACAGTAATGGTGACAGATGAAGGTACTAAAACTGTGGAAGCTGGGGTGAAGATTGCATCAGAAACCACTGCGGCATTTGCCGGAGTGGCTAATGCAATTAACAACGTGGTTTTGAGTTCTCAGCAAGTTTCGCTGAATGCCAAACAGCAAGCGCTCGCGATCGAACAAGTGGTGGAAGCGATGAACTCTCTCAACCAAGGAGCGGCACAAACGGCTTGCGGTATCGCTCAAACTAAAGTCGGCACTCAAAAATTGAATGAAGCTGCTTTAGATTTAAAAGCCGTTGTTTAGAATAGTTATCAGTTATGATAGTTTGCCAAAAAAATGCAGCGGCAGGCAAGCTCCCAGCCCCGATACTCATTAGTCATTTCCACATCTCAAATCTCAAATCTCAAATAGTATAAGTTATTAGTTATGAAGTTATGATCAAAAAAATTAACAAGTGGTCTTTAAGAATTAAAGCAATTGTTTTTGCGATCGCCCTCAGTACAATCCCAGTTCTATTGACAGGAGCCATGACTTATTTATTTGCCAGCGAGAACATGACTAACTACGTAATTAAGTACCAAGAATTACGGGCGATCGCTACAGCAAATGAAGTCAGCAACTTTCTTTTTGAACGCTACCTAGACGTTAATGAACTAGCTAATTTAGCTATACTGAACGACCCCAGAGTTAGCAAAAAAACATCAACCATTCAAAAACAAGCTCTGTTAGATAAATATATAAATGGAGGGGAAGGCTACGACAGTATTGCAGTCGCCGACCTCCAGGGGAATACTATTTTGCAATCGAGCGGAGAACCGATTATAGATTTCGGAAAACGCGACTATTTTCAAAAAGTAACTAAAACTAATCGTCCTACTGTTGTGCAGCCCAGGAAGTCATTTATCAATGGCAAATACGCCATTTTTGCAGCGGCGCCAGTTGTCGATATCAATACAGGAAAAACTATTGCCGTCATCAGAACTCGCACGCCTACAACTTATTTAGACCAGGGTTTTTACGAAAACACAGATAAATTAATCAGATACTCGGAGGAATTTCAAAAAGAGGAATACCATTTGATTGACGGCAATGGCAAGTTTTTTTCAGCAACAGAAACTGATGATGTGAGCAGAGATGCACGGTCAGTATTTAATGTTTTTGCCAAATTGCAAGCCGAAAAAAAGATTAACAGTGCGATCGATATCGATCGCATTGATGGATCTAAGCAACTGATTACTTATGCTCCTATTGAAAATATAAAAAATATGCCCGAATTGGGTTGGAGCGTGATTATTGCCAACGATACAAAAAATGTATTTGCTCCCCAAAAAGATATGCTGTATGCTCTGATTGCTGGAGTTGGAATGACGGCTGCTATTGTTAGCGTTATCGCCACTTTTTTGGCTAGTCGAACTACTGGCTCGGTTAATGAAATTGTGCGGGCGATCGCCTCTTCTTCCTCGCAAATTGGTGTCACCGTGGAACAGCAGGAACGCATCGCCAGCCAACAACTATATGCTGTCCATCGAACTGCTACTACAATGGATGAATTGGGGGAATCAAGCAAAGCTTGTGCCTCACAAGCCGAAGCGGCTGCTTTCGGGGCCGCACAGGCTCTTAAACTCACAGCAGGAGGCAGTCAAGCTGTAGACAATACCTTGAAAGAAATGGCAACTTTGACAGAAACGGTAGCAGCAATTCAAAAGCAAATTTTGCGTTTAAGCGAGCAAACCGATCGCATTGGCAATATCTCCAGTTTAGTCAGCGATTTAGCAAACCAAACAAATATGCTTGCCCTCAACGCTGCTGTCGAAGCAGTGAGAGCAGGTGAAAGCGGCAAAGGATTTGCTGTTGTTGCCAGCGAGATTCGCAAATTAGCCGATCGGAGCAAGGAATCTGCTAGCAAGATTAATGCTTTAGTTGCAGACATCCAGAAAGCGATTATTTCAACAGAAACGGTGATGGATAATGGCACAAAAACTGTAGCAAATGGAGTAAGAATTGCCAGAAAAACTGCTGACGCATTTGCTGGGGTGGCAGAATCGATTGAGCGCATTGTTTTGAACAGCAAACAAATTTCTTGTACAGCAATAAACCAGGCGAGCGCCATTGAGGATGTAGTTGAAGTTGTCAACTCTCTTAACCTCGCTGCTCAGGAAACTGCCACCGGAATTTCTCAAGTCAAACTCGGCATTTCTCAACTCAACCAAGCAGCCCAAAATTTAAAAGCAGTAGTTTAGTCAGATGTTGGAAGATGTTCGACAAAAAATGTAACGGATAGAAGAAAGAATTACCCATTACCGATTACAACTTCTAGATTACCGATTACCGCTTCTCAATTAGCAATAACCCATTACCGAAAGATATATATGATTGAAGATGAAGAACTCCGAGATGTATTTAAAATCGCTAGTCAAGAACACTTGCAGAAACTAGACGATGGATTGCTGTACTTGGAACAACACCCGAGGGACACAGCTAAGTTAGAAGAATTGCTGCGGGAAACCCATTCTCTTAAAGGCGATGCTGGAATGCTGGGAGTAAAAGATGTAGCATCTTTAGCTCATCAAATAGAGCATATTTTGGGAGGTGTCAAGCGGGGAGAAACTCAACTAAATCTAGATATTAGCGATCGACTTTCGCAAGGTTTAGACGCCATGCGCAAACTCGTTAACGAAGCCGTCACGGGCCAAGATTCCGGCGTCAATACATTTTACGTGCTCGCTAGCATGATGGGTGCTTCTAACCAGCCCCAGTTAGTCCCCCCGACAGCAGAGCCAGCATCTTCACAAGTACCGGAACAAGAATTAGTAAAAATGCAATTTACTGATTCGGAAACGCCGCCACCAGAAACAAACAGTGAAACTTCTTTCGCCACTGATTTATATAATAATTTCTCTTTGTTGACGCTACCATCCGAGCAAGAATTGCTGCAGCAAGCTCAAAACTTGCCTGCCGCTGCTGGGCCCGCTGCTGCATCGGCTGCTGCATCGGCTTCTCAACCCACTGTTAACGGTTCCTTTAATTCGTCTTACCGCATTGAAACAATTCGCGTTGCTACCCAAAATCTAGACGATTTAATGACTCAAGCAGGGGAACTTACTGTTACCAAAACTCGGCTAGTACACCGACTTGCTGCTCTCGGAAAGCTGACCGCTTTGTGGGAAGATTGGAGCCGAGAAGCTTTACAAAATCGGTTGGCTCTTAATCAGATAGAAGCTGAGGAAACTGGGTTTCAAAAAAACGCGGTCGTCATGCAGTTACATAGTTATTGCCAGCGGACTGAAGAGCATTTAGAATGTCTGGGAGATCTAGTAAATCATTTGAACAATCGAGTTGATGAAGATACTGCCAGACTCGAATTAATTGCTGAGGAATTAGGCTCAGGAATTCGCACTCTCAGACTGCTGCCTTTGTCTACTATTTTTAATCTATTTCCCCGAGCGGTTAGAGACTTGGCGAAGCGGGAAGGAAAAGAAGTTGAATTAATCATCGAAGGTGGAGAAATTCTAGTTGATAAACGCATTTTAGAAGAAATGAAAGACCCTTTGATGCACATGATTCGGAATGCGATAGACCACGGCATCGAGACTGCATCTGGACGCGAAAAGCTCGGCAAACCTCCGGCTGGAACTCTCCGAATTAAAGGCTACCATACTGCTAGTAATATTATCATTGAAGTTGCTGATGATGGTCAGGGGCTGAATCTCGATCGCATTAAACAAACTGCTCTCAAACGCAACATCTGCACGCCGGAAGCACTCGCCATCATGACAGAAAGCCAAATTCAATCCCTGATTTTTTCTCCGGGTTTTTCCACCAGAACATTTGTTACTGAAATCTCGGGTCGGGGAGTGGGTTTAGATGTAGTTAAGACTAATGTTGAAGCACTAAAAGGCAGCATTCAAGTTGAATCTGTATCAGGAAAAGGATGCAGCTTACGGCTCATACTCAGCACGTCTATAGCTACTGCTAATATATTAATTGTGGCGGTTGAAAATCTTGCTTACGGGCTGCCAATTGAGTTTGTGGAAACGGCAAAAATGGTTGCTTTTTCTGATATTTTTACCCTGGAAGGTAAGGCAACTATACTTGCAAATGGTCAGCCCATATCAGTTGCTTATTTGGCAGATATACTAGAATTAAATAAGAGAGAATGGCTTCCGAAAAATCGGGAGTGGACACAGGAAAGCGGGAGAGATATCAACAGAAAAGTAGAGGGAGAATCCCTGAATTCAAATTCTCCGAAAATGTCTTGTATTGTTCTGAAAGTTGGGGAGGAAAGATTGGGATTATTTATAGATGCTTTGATTGAGGCACAGGATGTGGTGATTAAACCTCAAAGTCAATTGCTGAAACGGGTGCGAAATGTTTCAGGTGCAACGATTCTCGGGACGGGGGAAGTTTGTATGATACTCAATCCCCACGATTTGATAAAATCTGTACGCCAGCAAGTTTCGCCGCGTGGGGTTTCTGGTGGGCGATCGCCCATTGAGACGGTCAGCCGAAAACAAGTTATACTTTTAGCAGAAGACTCGATCGCTACCCGCACTCAAGAAAAGCGCATCCTGGAAGGCGCGGGTTACGAAGTTGTGACAGCGGTAGACGGATTGGATGCTTTCCATAAATTAAAAACTCGCTACTTTGATGCAGTGATTTCTGACGTACAAATGCCAAATTTAGACGGTTTGGCGCTGACTGTTAAAATTCGAGAGCAAAAAGAATACAGTGAGTTGCCGATAATTTTAGTGACATCTTTGGCGTCGGATGAAGATAGAAAAAGAGGGGCTGATGCCGGGGCAAATGCTTATATTCCTAAAGGTACGTTCAATCAAGATGTGCTGGTAGAGACACTAAAAAGGTTAGTTTAACCATTAGTCATTAGTCATTAGTCATTAGTCATTAGTCATTAGTTATTAGCCATTTGTTATTGACTACCTATTAGCAATGCCCAATGCTCAGTCTCCAGTACACAATTCCCAGTGCATCGATGCCCAATTTCCCCTTCCCAATTTCCCCTTCCCAATTTACCAATAAACTGATGTTATCGCCCATTAAATTATTGTTAGTTGAAGATTCTCCAGTAGTTACGGTCGTCCTCAAACGAATTTTTGATTCCTCGCCAGAAATCCAAGTTGTAGGAACCGCTTCCAACGGATTAAAAGCACTGGAATTAATACCTAAACTTCACCCAGAAGTAATCTGTACTGATTTGAACATGGCACCAATGAACGGGTTAGAATTCACGAAAGAAGTAATGAAGAAATATCCGCTACCAATTTTAGTAATTAGTGCTTCAGTGCAAGCGGATGATACTCAAAATGTATTTCAAGTGTTAAATGCTGGTGCATTGGATGTTTTTCCGAAACCGATTGGCGGATCGGTATCAGATTACGCTCGCATGGCCAATCAATTAATAGCTAAAATTAAAATACTCTCAGGAGTTAAAGTATTTACACGGCATCAAAGAATGGTGCAAAAAGAAGATAATAACACAATTGTAAAAATTAACCAAGTACCAGTTTCTAATTACAAATTTTCCAACGAAAATGTTAAATCTCCAACTATTAAAGTCTTGGCTATAGGGGCTTCTACAGGGGGGCCTCAAGCACTGTACACTATTATTTCTAAGCTTCCGGCTAATTTTCCAGTGCCTGTAATTTGCGTTCAGCACATCAGTGAAGGTTTTTTGAAAGGATTAGTTGAGTGGCTGGCTTGTGAATCAAAACTGCCGGTAAAAATAGCGGGTTTGGGGGAATTACCGCAAGCTGGTGTTGTTTACTTTCCGCCTGAAAAACGTCATTTAGAATTGGATTCTCAAGGGCGATTTATTTATTCTCAAGCTGAGCACGTCGCGGGACACTGCCCCTCAATAACAGTAACATTTAAGTCAGTTGCTAAAGTTTACGGTCGGGCGGCGGCGGGAGTTTTGCTGACAGGAATGGGTAGAGATGGTGCTGAGGGAATGTTGGCGATCGCCCAACTCGGCGGCTTGACAATTGCTCAAGATGAAGCTAGTTGCGTTGTTTTCGGAATGCCGAAAGAAGCGATCGCCCTCTGTGCGGCCCAATATATTCTACCTGTCAGCGCGATCGCTCCTCTACTCCTGACAAAATTAAAAATTTAGGACTAACCCCCCAAATAGTGCACAATACCCCGCCCCCCGACGGGTTAAAGAAGCCGGGTTATAAAGGACGATCGCAACTTTTTAGTTCATTAATTACTCAAAACTGAACTTTTTTTTCTAAGTCTGATTATTTGATTTTGATAAACTTACCAATTACCTCGCGCAATTTATCAGCATCAAACGGCTTAGTTAAATACTCGGTTGCTCCCGCCAAACGCCCCTGTACCTTATCAAAGGCTCCATCTCGCGCTGTCAGCATTACGATCGGCAAATTCTGAAACTGAGGCAAGCTGCGCACTGTGCGGCAGAGTTCCAATCCGTCAATCCCAGGCATCGAAACATCGAGCAACAAAACCGAAATTTGTTCGTGATAAATTGTTGATAAAGCATCCACTGCATTGTCGGTTACGAGAACTCTAAACTCTTTGCTTAAAGCCTGTTTAACAAGTCCTTGCATCACGACGCTATCATCAACTGCCAAAATAGTTGGTACTTGACTATTACTTGCACACATATTTTTCTCCCTGTTTATTTATAGTTCTTGAAAATACAAAACATAATTCCCCCCGTCATTCTTTGAGAGTTGTCTCTGAGTAATAATTGCCAACCCCGTTGGAGCGTTAGTAGAAACCTTACCCCTGTTTTTTTTACCTAAAACTCGAAAAAAGGGATTGGGAGAGTGGTCGATCGGGGATTACAACATTTGCAAAATGTGCATCCCAGCCCATACACCCTAGACGGTCGAGTTTGACAAACTATTGTTACAAATTTTAACATATTAGCAATCTTTTGTAGTTCATCTCCTAAGTGTAGTTGAACAGCAGGCTGCGGCACAGCTCGGTAAAGGACATTGGTATTGTGGCACAAGCCAATGATTTAAATCTACCAGCAAGCCACCTACCCACGATTAAACAAGTCTGTTAAAATGTAATTAAACTGATTTAAAAATTCTAGATAAGCAATCGCCATATATTTTGGAAAGCTGCTTCCTCCCAACAGAGGCTTTTAGATTGAGAGAGCCGGAGGTATTCAAAAGCAGAATTCACTGGAAGTATAATTTATACAGTCTTAGATCTGGGGTGATCTAACTCCCATAATTCCAAAGTTTCCCTGTCAGTCAAGAGGTTAGTCTGAGTTCGGCGCAAGCAGCCTGCGCGGGACTTGCGCCCACATTCTCCCAGCACAAAATTCATAGCTTGTTTTTTAAGGGAAGTATTGAGAAGGGCGGTTGCCACCAACTAGACGGGCAGTTACAAATGATAAAAGCACCTTGCCTCTTGGTAAAAAAAGTGTTCAAGCTCCATAACATCGACTTGTATCAGCTTCTTGGCTCTGATCCAGAGGTTTGCTTGGACAATTTGGTCGGTTTGGCAGCTCATATCAGCCGAACTCCTATTGCTTTCTTGAGCTTGATTGACGGTAACCGCCACTGGTTGAAGTCGCAGTTAGGTTTCGATCGAACTTTGGCCGATAGTTACCTGGATTTTTGCGATCGCGCGCTCGACCGCACTCCCGAAGAGTTCGCCGTCGGCTCAAACTCAAACTCGGAATTTGACCGGGCAATTCCCCTGCAAAAACCGCCAGTTGCTCCCGAATCTGCGATCGAACCCCCTGCAAATTCCTTTATGGAACCGCCCGCCGCCATTGTCCGAGACGCTTCCACAGACGTGGGATTTGCCGAGCATCCGCTGACCGTTTCCTACCCCTTAGTGAAATTTTACGCCGGAATCCCAGTCGTAACCTCAGATGGGCAGATGCTGGGAGTGCTATCCGTCATGGACTCCGTGCCGAGAGACTTGACAAAAGAAACCATAGAAGCTATGGAAGCTTTGAGTCGGCAAGTTGCGAGTTTGGTGGAGCTGCGCTGGCAATTAGTCAAAGCCCAGAAACAGTTGCCAGAAGTAGAAGATATCACCTCTGAGAGCCAGCAAATCTCGCAGTTAGTTCGTGGCTCGAACCGATCGAGCTTCTGTGCGGTACAGACGCCACAGAGCGGCACCAGAATATACCGAACAAAAAAGCTCTCGAAGCTAGGGGGAACCGGCAAATCTCAATATTTGTGCGAAACTTCAGCAAGCATCGGGCTCTATCCTGATACCAAAAAAATCCGAGAAATCGTTGCCCGATCCCGGGACAGCTCCCAGGGCCAACTAAGGGCAGCCTCGCTACCAGATCCATCGCGCTTGGGAGCCCTGCAAGCTAAAGTAGGTGCAGTCCTCGGACAAGGCGGGAAACTATCGGCAATCCTCAACCGCTGCACCGAGGCAATGGTAGAGTACCTCGACGCCACAGCGGCGAGCATCTGGACGTTCAACCCGCACACAGAGCGGTTAGAATTGCAGGCTAATTCAGGACTCAGCAGCGAAGAGTGGGCAGGGGATAGAGAAGATTGGGTGCGAGCAGAACCGGGAAAACTCCAAACGGCTCCTGTGTGCCTACTGTCGAACCCGTCTCTCTGCGCCATTGCCTATCCGCTGATTGTCGAAGAGCGGCTGGTGGGAGTGATGCTTCTGTGCAGTAGCGCTTTGGCAAGCGACGGAGCGCTAGAAGTTCTGGGCTGTGTGGCTAACGCCATCGCCGTGGCGATCGATCGCGTCACCGCCCGAGAAGAATTGTTGAGCCGCCGCGAAGGCCTGCTGTTCGGCCTCGCCAGCCAGATGCGGAATTCCCTCGACCTCGACAAAATTTTAGATACGGCTGTCAACGAAATTCGCAGCTTGTTGCAGGTTGACCAGTGCTACTTTTTGTGGTACTCAATCTCGCGAGACGGGGAGCCAAGCTTTGCGATCACCCACGAGGCGGCAAATCCCGAACTCAAAGAGCGGCTCACAGAATACCCGATCGAACAAGTAACGCTGCTGGCTGAGAAAATTAGCCACCGCCAAACGCTCCGGATTGGCGACACGGCAACAGCACTCTGCATAGAGCCGCCCACGCGAGTTTTTTTGACCAGTCTCGGGATTGTTTCTAACCTGCTGCTGCCGCTCAAGACTCGCTCCGGTCAAATGGGTGCTGTAGTTTGCAACCATTACAGCAGCAGCCGTTCATGGGCGACGAGCGAAGTGGAATTGCTGCAAGCGGTGGTGGATCAACTGGCGATCGCGATCGACCAAGCCGAACTTTACGCCCAAACCCGGGCGGCCGCCTTAGCCGCTCAAACTCAAGCCCGCCAACTGACGGAAACATTGCAGAGTTTGCAGCAGAAAGAAGCTCAGCTCATCCAAAACGAAAAAATGTCCTCTCTCGGTCAAATGGTCGCCGGCGTCGCCCACGAAATTAACAATCCGGTTAATTTTATTTACGGCAACTTGACTTATTGCAAGCAGTACATGAAAAATCTGCTGGATTTGCTGCACTTGTATCAAAAGCACTACCCCGAGCCTTGCCACGAAATTCTCCACAAAAACGAAGAAATCGATGTTGATTTCATAGTTCCGGATTTGCTGAAAATTCTGTCTTCAATAGAGATAGGAACCGAACGCATCAGCAAAATAGTCCTGTCTCTGCGGAACTTCGCGCGCCTTGACGAAGCCGAGATGAAGCCGGTGGACATTCACGAAGGGATTGACAGCACGCTGCTGATTTTGCAGAGCCGCTTGAAGTCAAACGAGCTAATACCGGGAATTGAGGTAATTAAAGACTACGGCAACTTCCCGAAGGTAGAGTGCTATCCCGGACAGCTCAACCAAGTATTTATGAATATTTTGGGGAATGCGATCGACTCTTTGGAAAATCAGCCCGCACCCAAGACGATCAAAATCTCGACTGCGTTGGTGGATCGAGACTTGGAGGCTGGTGAGTCAGGAAAGTCGATCGGTCAAGTTGTGGTGATTCGGATTCAAGACAGCGGGCCGGGATTGGTCGAAAAAGCTAAATGCCACTTGTTTGACCCTTTCTTTACCACTAAACCTGTGGGCAAGGGTACGGGGCTCGGCTTGTCTATCAGCTACCAGATTGTGGTGGAAAAACACGGAGGCAGCTTGAAGTGTATCTCGGAACCTGGACAGGGAGCGGAGTTCTGGATTGAAATCCCGGTAGCTCGCCCCCCTAAGATCAAAGAATAAACCTGCAGGCGATCGGTTTCAAAAACATTTTTTAAATTTTATTGTCAAAATGCTTGACAGATTGCTGTGTTAGAATGTTAAGATAGTGAAGGTTAAGACGTTGGGGCGTCGCCAAGTGGTAAGGCAGCGGGTTTTGGTCCCGCCATTCAGAGGTTCGAATCCTTTCGCCCCAGTTAAATTGTGTTCGGTCAATCAATTGTTTAACTCATAGTTTAGAGTTAGCGATCGACCGACGAGATACAAACAACTTGCTAACTACAAATCTAATTAGGACTTACTCACAGGATATAAGAAACCGGGTTTCTTGCTGCGGGTTTTACCTAAAATCCTAGATTTGTGGTCAAGAAATTGGTTTTTTTGGTCGCCAGTGCCCATTTTTCGCAGAAACCGTTGTTTGTGCGTAAGATCACTTCTGACTGCGCCGGAATTGTATAGCAGAAGGAAGAAGGAAGAAGGAAGAAGGAAGAAGGAAGAAGCAATAAAATCAATCGTTTCAGCCATTAACAACGTCCTAACCGTCTTGGCGGTTGCTATAAAATCAAGTCAACATTCAACACTCATATCAAATCCGGTTGTATTGGAATGATTAAACCGCTCTTGACGCCGAGAAAACAGAGGAAGAGAACAGAGAGACGAATAATTCCGATACTACCGGATTGGATATCAACCATCCTTCAGTTTTTCGACTAACAGTCAACAGTCAACAGTCAACCCGCCCTATTCCATCTCACGGCAAAGTGCTGGGGCCGCGAGCGTTTAGCCGATCGAAAACGTATCGGGAAATGGCCGGAAATGCTGTTTCGTCCTTGGCATAAGCCGGATCGTCTGCGAAAACAACTAAGATATAAATCGCGCGATCGTCTAAAGTTCTGACAAATGCCGCTTCGCTGCGGGATTTGGAGGTATAGCCAACCTTGGAACCAAAATAAATATTAGGTGGTAAAGATTCGCCCAAAAATCCTTGTATCGAGTTGAGAGGGTCTTTTTTCCACGCCTTGGGGTCTAAGTCTCTCGTTAACAAGTAAGCCATTTTGCGGCTGGCGACGCTAGAAACCGCTTGTCTAGTATAGATTTCATATATTAATCTGGCGGCTTGGTCGGTAGTTACTTGATTGCGAATCGGCTGAGAAGCATCGCCCCGCAATTGCAAGTCGCGACCGATTGGCCCTTCTTGTCTTAAATAGTATATGGGATAATTTTTGGTGCTTATACGAAGATCATTGTAGCCTGCTGACTGGAAAAATGTGTTAATTTGAGTGCGCTTTTTCAGCCATGTTTGCAACTCTTCTCCTGCGAGGCGTCCGCCGGATTTTGTATCTGTGATTTTGTCTAAAAGCCTGCTGGCAGCATCGTTGTTGGAGATGCGAATCATTTGCTCTAGGTCGTTTTTAAAGGCAGATTCTCTTTGCGTAATGAGGCCTTTTTCTATGGCTGCGTAAAACGCTGCCATCCAAAATAATTTGGCAACGCTAGCGGGAAATCGGAGAGTTTGATTTTGATATCCGGCAAAGGTGTGACTTTGGGAATTGCTGACATCAAATAAGCTAATTGATAGCCGTTCGGCAGGCAGTCCTTTGCTGGTTGCAATCTTCACAGCTTCATCAACAATCCCTTGCAATTCTTGAGAGTAAACTGGATTGGGAGGTGTTTTGATATTGTAGCTAAAGGTAGGCTCGCTTTGACGATCGGCTAAATTTTCCGATGTTTGAATTGTCGGTGGCGATAGTGGTTCTTGAGGCGAGATGACCTGTTGAGGCAAAATGACTGGCGGTTCAGGGGGACGGCGAATTCTGAACGGTATTGTGATAATCCAACCGATCGCGATCGCCCCGGCAATTAAGCACAGGATGTTACGGTATTTTAAGCGAGAAAATTTCGTCCTCACTCGGCGACGAGATGGCACTGGGCCTTCGCTGCTTTGGCGTCGGCGTCCGACTGGGCGCTGGCTGCTTTGGCGTCGTCGGGATTGGATTAGACCTGTTGCATGAATTTTTGCTCGCTCGGTCAACCGCAGATACCAGGCAGATGAACGCAGATTAACCCAGAGAATTTCAAGAATTGAGAGCGACTTTTGCAAGAGGTCTATGGGGCGTCGGGTCTGGATTGGGCGACGAGATGGGACTCGGCGCTCGGTGCTTTGGCGTCGGGACTGGACTGGACGCTCGCTGCTTTGGCGTCGGGACTCGATTGGGCGTTGGGGCCCGATGGGGCGGCGTCGGCGTTCTACTTGCATTACAGTTTTGTGCTATCAAACTCGCACGATCAGTTTATAATAGGGCGGCATCTAAATGACAAGTGTATCGATCTAGTCCGCTGTTGCCAATTTTATATGTCTACTAGGCTGATTGAGACTTCTAGTAATTGTAAAATTTTCAGGATAGCACTGAGTTGAAGCAAAATCCTTTGAAAAACATGAGAAATTTTTGGAGTCTGGCTGTTTTGGGATTTGCGATCGTCGGCGTGAATAATTCTTTGATACCTGATGTTTGGGCATTTCAGTCTCAATCTGCTACGGGATATGTTGTCGATCGACAAACAGCAGGACAGGGCGCGGATGTAGCGTTTTCCTTGACGGGAGAAAGCGCAAATCGGGAAGTGACAAACAACCAAACTGTTTCCAGTTTCCCGAGTATATTTTGGGACTTCAAGAATTTACCTGAAATTTCCTATTCCCAATTGCTGGAGGTGCTGGCGAGACGACCTGACTCCAATAATACGGAGAGAGAAACTGCTGCACAACCCGAAGACATAGCACGTTTTGAAAAAGTTGTACAGTATGCAAAACGACAAAATTTGCACGATCGACCGATCGGAGAAATCGTTCAGGCGATCGCGGATAATTTCCTAGGAAAGCCCTACGCCGAGGGTTTGCTGGACAAATCCGGCGAAGAAAAGTTGATTGTAACGTTGAATAAATTTGATTGCGTTTTGTTTGTAGAAACCGTTTTGGCGATCGCCAGGGGCGTAGCAGTAAAAGATTACCACTATCAAAATTTTGTCAATCGCATAGAAGAACAGCGGTATTTAAACGGTAAAATCAACGGTTATTGCAGCAGATTGCATTATTTTTCCGAATGGATTAACGACAATCAAAAACGGCAAACAGTGGAAAATATCACCGCTGAATTAGGCGGAGTGCCCATGAATAAAACACTAAATTTCATGAGCCAGCACCGCAGCAGTTACCCGCAAATGGTCAAAGACGAAGCAACTTATCAGTGCATTGTCAGCCAAGAAGCAGACTTAGCCAAAACTACTGTTAATTACATCCCGACAAATCGGATAAAAAGTGTTTATTCTCAGTTAAAACCGGGGGATATTGTAGCGGTAGCCACGGAGGTTAAAGGATTGGATGTCACCCACACGGGTTTAGTCTACCGCAATGCTGACGGCAATATGGGTTTAATTCACGCTTCGCCGGCTGGGGAGGTGACAGTTGCTTACGACTTGCAGAGATATATTAGGAGAGGCGAAAGTGCGATCGGCATTGTAGTCGCTAGGGCGATCGATCCCAGATAAAGAGGATATGTGAGGTTATCAAAAGAAAACACTTTAGTCCTTACTACCAACCTGTTAGGATTTTTGGTGTCTTTTCAGGATTTTATGCTTCACACAAACCACCAAAACCCAGTCCAGAATACATCCCAAAATATAGCCGATAAAATCCTCGCAAGCAAAGCCGCTACCGATAAATAGACGCCAGAATAATGTAGCCCTAATCCATTGCCAAAAACGAGGATGCCACAGTTGGCTAAATTCAATTGCCAAGTTAAACATGAGAACTCCCCATTCTTTTAACAAATGATTACCAATAAACTAGGTTTATTTCCGATCGCCTACTCAGGGATGACACAACTGCGTCGTTAGCGCAGCCCTCGAAGAGGATCGCACTCAGCCGGCGGGCTGGTCGTCATAATTTACGTCCTGGTGAATTGACAAAACGTGAGAACCTACCCAGCATCAGGCTTTAGCTTAGATGTGAATTCAAGTAATTGCCTCTTTCTTCTGAAAGGGAGATGATTTCATGCTTTGCAGCGACAAGCATTTCATCTTGATTTCATAATTGCGTGCAATTCTATAGAAGTAAACCAATTTGGAGTATCTCAGGTAGCAACATTTTTTTTCGGTACTCTATCTCTAGTCTCATCAATGAAGTGAGTGTTCCTCAACTTCTTTGCAAAGATCGGATTTTCAGTTCTTCTATTTAAAGTCATTGCTATTAGCTGATTCCAAAACGTTTCTTCCACCGCTATTCAAAACTATGTAATTCGGTTCCACCGCTCTGCTGATGCCAGGATTCTAATTGAAGTCATCCATCCTCTAAGCCACTATTCACGATTCATCTCGCAAACGAAATGAACAATACTTTCATTGCAACTTATTTTGATTGGGATCACCGGACTCCACGCAAACGCCATCGTTTGGCTAATCGGGTATTGAATAAATTGCGTTTGAACGGTCAAGTTATTCCCAAATCGCCTGGTATGGCAAGTATAGAAGCTCGAATGAATATTTTTCATTTGGCAAGCCAAACAGCAGCATACAAAGTATCTGGTGATGTTGTCGAAGTCGGTTGCAATGCTGGCGAAAGCTCCATTGTGATCCAAGAAGTTCTGCATGAGTATGCGCCAGAGAAACAATTTCATGTGTTTGACAGCTTTGAAGGGCTTCCAGAACTACAAGGAGACGATATTAAAGATGGAGTATACGATCGAGGTTCGATGACAGCGAGACTCGACGAATTCAAAAATAATTTTTCCGCTGTTGGACTGGATCTACCACATATTCATAAAGGATGGTTTGAGGATACTGTTCCTTCATGTCTTCCAGATAAGATTAGCTTTGCAATTGTGGACGGCGATCTATATAGCTCTACTAAATATGTACTGCCCCATGTTTACGAGCGTCTAACGCCAGGAGCTATTTGCTTATTTGGCATTTATTATGATGAAAACGTGTTTTCACGTCCACATACTGCTGAGCCTTTCAAATCGCCTGGTGTAAAACGTGCTTGTGATGAGTTTTTTGCAGACAAGCCTGAAAAAGTCTCTGTACTCTATGCTTGTGAGTATTCCAACGGCTATTTTCGCAAGCTGTAAAGACAGAGAAGTTTTAGGGGAATAATAATCTGGTGTTTCTATCCTGAGAGTGTTTCATCACCTTTCTAAATAGGGCGTTACTCGTAATTTGCCGATCGGTAATAAATCTTGTTTATTGCCGATCGCCAACACCTAGAATGACGCAAATAAGCGTTAGCGCAGCCCTCGAAGAGGATCGCACTCCTGAGCGGGCTAGGTGCTTGTGGCGCACCTTACGCTACTTAAAAATCAAGAACTAAAGTCCTTACTACAAACCCGATTAATTGACAATTTCACTGCGAGATACCTTACTATTTCTAGCAGGATTTGGCGTTAATTCCGGCGGCGAAACTTGAACACTTCCCCACTCATTCAAAAAGCTTTTCAGCAAAACCTCTTGCTGAGTGCGAAATGTCTCGACATTTGCCCCGCGATTCATAATCACAAACCACACTGTTTCTTGTTTTTGAGTTGGCAGCGCTCCGCCCAAAGCGCTAACATTATCCAACGTGCCAGATTTGACTACTGCTAATTTTGGAAGTGGCCGTTCTGACAGTATTCCTTTATCTTTCCCAACTACAGTTAAGACATCAGCAACTGTCATGCTGTAAGGTTGAAGATAGCGTTCTAAAGCGATAAACAACGCGCAAGCAGCCCGGGGAGAAATGAGATTTTCTTCGCTCAATCCCGAACCGTTGACGAGTTTTATTTCTGCGGGAGGAACTCCGGTTGCTGCTGCTGCTTTTTGCGCGACTGTTTTAGCTCCGCCGACAGTATCAGCTAGCATATCTGCCATGAGATTGTTGCTGTACTGATTCATTTTTTTGATCAGTTCGGCGAGGGGTAAAGAATAATGTTTTGCTAAAGGCTGGACGCCGTTGGGAGGTGCTGGCAAAACTTTTACAGTACCCTCAATTTCTATTTGGGGTTTCGGCGTATTTGGAGGTAATGTTTGATACTGGGCGGCGGCTTCGCTGGACCAGATTTGACTGTTCAATCCTTGTTTGAGCAATTCTCCCGATTTGAGGGAATCAAGTTCAAAATTCATGTAAAACTTATCGACAATTATCAAACTGCCAGTGACTCGCTTGATGCCTTTTTGATTTAAGGCGTTACCGAGGGCGATCGCCTCTTCCCAAACAAACAACGGATCGGCGCTTCCCTGAACAATTAAATCGCCTTTTAATACGCCGTTTTCAATTTTTCCTGTTGTACCAATTAAGGTAATAAATTGATGTTCCGGCCCAAATTCTTGCAGCGCTACCAGAGATGTTGCTACTTTGGTAATAGAAGCGGCTGACAGAGGCACTGTACCTTGATGATTGGCTAACAAAGTATTGCCAGATTGCATCCAGATCCCTTGGTCTTCTTTGGCAAAACCTTGTGCTGTCAACCCGTTGAGATATTGCTGGATTTTGGTATTTGTGGGGGTTTCTGGATTGTTAACAGAGATTATTAAGGGCTGAGGCTGACTTGGTTTAACCCGCGGCGGGGAAGATTCAGCTACAGGAGAGGGAGATGCAAGTTGGGGCGATTCAGTAGCTGCGCAGCCGGCAATAATTGTGAGAAGGGCGATCGAACTCGCAGCAGTCAAGTAGCGGTTTTTCAGCATTACTTTAATTTTTTTCATCAAATGTACGATCGTCTGTTCGGCACGCCCGATGGAAAGTTTAGCACTAGCCCGCGCGTTTTGGAGCATCCGCATCTGCCTCACCAGAATTGCGAACCGCTGACAGTAGCTATCTTCTTCTCCATCTTTCTTCGCGCTGTTGGCGTCTTCGTGGTTGGTTAAATAGAAATTGTTTAAATACTGCGGGATTTTATAACAATAGTCCGGACTGTTTTTAGTTCGTAGTCTTAAACCCACGATTTGCCGTTGGTAGCGAACTTGCCGAATCGCCTTGAAACCCTTATTCTACCGTTGGCAATCAAAAACTGTCCGAAGTATTGTTATACCAGTTCCCAAAAATAATGCAACTCTAGACCAGCGATCCAAACCCTTATCTTATAAGCCATTCCCCAATCTAAAATCTAAAATCTCAAATCTCAAATCTCAAATAGTACGATCTTCAGCGCCTGGGGTGAAGGCCCCAGGCCGATCGCTCTGACAAATTTTCGATAAACTGGTTTATCCAGCCATACTCCCTATACTCAGCGGCACCATTTCCCCGTGCATCGTCAGGCCTAATAACATCGGCCCGCCCGGTCGAATCAACTCTCCTGTAAGCGCGCAGCGTTCCTCCTGCTGCGCTGTGGCATTAATGCTGGCTCGAATATCCGATCGAGAAAACATCTGCCGATACTCTCCAGACTTCTGCTGCACGTAATTCCAGAGCAAATCTCGAATCAAAGCTTGATAGCCTTGATTGCCCGCGAGCTCTTTAAGTCTCTCTTTGAGTTCTCTTTCTAGTCGAATGCTGGTGACTTCCATTTCGGTGGTTGAGGTTCTAGGTAGGGTATGCATAATTTTTTCTCCGTGACGGGTGGACATATGTGTAATATCAGTGTAGTATGTTTACAGCTAGATTGAAAGCCTCTTAACCACCTTCTGCCGACTTTGAAATTTCTCCCCACCTACTCCACCTATCAACTGAAGTGCGATCGCCCCACGGGTCGCTCCGAGTCGTTACGGCACGTCTTTAGGACGGGTTGGGCGACTGTCGCAGCGAACTCGTGGGCGGGCCGGGGCCTAAATAAACACGGTTATAGTGGATTAGGACAAATTGCAGAAATTAATTACAACGAGGTAGACCGGCACGGTCTGCAAGTGGCACAGCCATATCGAGATACGCGAAGCGGGAGGTACAGCTAAACGACTGTACCAAGACAGGATGAAAATTTGCCTTTAGCAGTTTTTCTAGCCCCCGCTTCTAAGTAAGAGAAGCGGGGGCATTTGATTGGATATTTGAGAAATTCGATCTGCTTGGGTAACTGGCAAAAAACCAGATGTAGCCAATGCTGATGAAGCACCCAAAATTCAAAATCTAACATCTAAAATCCAAAATCTAAAATCCAAAATTGACGAGGAGGAGCAAGCCGTGAACGTAGTAACTGATGTATTGAGGCAATCTGTGGTGGTGTTTTCTCAGAATTACCTACCGATGAGCCGTGTCAACATCAAACGGGCGATCGTACTGTTAGTAACAGGCAAGGCTGAACCTCTGGATTTTAGCATTGGCAACGGCTGGCTGGTACGATCGCCCAGCAGCAGCATCCACGTACCCGAACAAATCCGCTTGACTTTTGGCAACAGGGAACGCCTGTGGAAAGTGCCCCCGGTCAATCGCCGGGAAGTTCTGCGCCGCGACGCTCATTCTTGCCAATACTGCGGTAGCAATCGACATTTGACGCTAGATCACGTGATGCCTCGATCGAAGGGCGGCCCGCATACTTGGGACAACGTGGTGACTGCTTGCGAACGGTGCAACTCCCGTAAGGGCGATCGAACTCCCGTAGAAGCTGGAATGTCTCTGCGAACTAAGCCGAAGGCCCCCATACACCCCACTGTTGCTTTTGCCGAACTGTTTTGGCACGAATACCAAATTGGGGAATAGGTAATTGGTAAGTGGTAATTGGTAATTGGTAACAAAATTTAGGTTGTGGGCTGTCCGCGGCAATCTTAAAACTTAAAACAAATTACAAATGACCAACTTTCAGGGACGCACTTATTACCGAATCAACCTGGTTTTTTGACAAAAAAAACTCCGCTTTTAGGTAATTTTGGAGCAAAAAATCAACGTGATGATACCATGCAGCGCAATTTCCGATTACCAATTCCCGATTACCAATTTTCAATTACCAATTTTTAACTTTCAATTCCAAATTTAGGGCTGTCAATATGCTGAAGTTGACTTACACTGAAACGGGCTTTAACCTCGAGCGTTTGGCTCAATCTCCCGAACAGTTAGTGGCGCTGCGAGTTGTGCTGGCTATGCGAGTTGGTCAAAGCATCAGCGTCGAACCGAGCACTGCGGCATTTTTGCTGCCGGCGAATTTGCCGGCGCTGTCTCTGTTGGAATCTGAGGCCCGCCGAGACGACAACGATGCGATCGCCCTTTGTGTTGCTGATGCTGACTTTGTAGAAGTGACTCTGCGCGGTACGTGGATTTCTGACGCGTCTGAGGGGGCTGACGGCGTGTTTGCGACTGTGTTGGGCGATCGGGCGGAGTTCTTACTGCTCAAACTCTGGCTCGAAACTCAGGCTGCTGCGGAGGTTGTCGGGGAAGTCGGTGATTAATATCGGATGTGGAAGGAAGAGGGAACAAGCAAGAGGGAACAAGCAAGAAGGAAATATTTTCGGCGTTGCATAATGGTGCTATAAATGGAGGTCAAACCTGATGCAATGTCCTGAATGCTGTTCCCAAGACTTCCGTAAGAACGGTAAGATCCGAGGTAAACACTCATCACATTTGTGTAGATTGCGGTCGTCAGTTTATTGATGTTGAAACAACATCTTAAGTTTAATAGTGTTCCCGTTCCCTATTCAATTAATCATTACGATCGAGTGAGATGAAGATATATAGCAATCCTCAATCATTTGTGAATTTCTTACTCCCTCCCCTTAGTAAGGGGAGGGGTGGGGTGGGGTAAAAAATTTACGGCTCATTTAGGATTGCTCTATCGCGCTTATCATACCTTAATCCAGCAACGCCAAAAAACGTTGTATGTGACGGCGGCGACTATTTTGTAAGATTGTTAGTGGCAGGGTGGCAGCTAATCATTCTCTTCTAACTTGTTTCTCTAATTGTAACAACTTGTGCGAGCATCTGAAGCGTAAATAGCTGTTGTGGGTAGAGATATTTTGCGAGGATGTTGTGATAGAATGAGGGTAGCATATTATCACTTGGGGTCTTGTGGTATTAACGAGACCTTTCGTTTTTATCACATTTTTATCACAACTAAGCACTTTTTACTCTATTGAGATTATTTAGTCGATCAGCCCAAATTTATGAACTTATCCCAAGCGCTAAAACATTAGCCTGTAATGGTTTTGGGGCGATTGTCGCCATCTGAACTGGATTTTACGCCCGACGATGCTACGGGATTTGATATGAGCTGGTTTTCACTTCCTACTCCAGCAAGTTTTCCTTTTTTGATACTTCTACTGCCCGATTTAGAGTGAGCGATAGCTTCTGCCAAAGTCTTGATACTTCCGTCGGACTAATTCATAAAGGAATCTCGATCGCAAATTCCGTACCTTCTCCTAGGGCGGAACGGCAGCTAAGGGCTCCGGCGTGTTTTTCCACGACAATTCGGTAACTGATGGCTAACCCCAAACCAGTGCCTTTTCCCATCGGTTTTGTCGTGAAAAACGGGTCAAACAATCGGCTCCGCACGTCTTCTGTCATGCCTATGGCATTATCGGCAATGCGGATGCAAATACTATTTTCGTTCAGGGCTTCTGTGCGAATGCTAATAGTTGGTTCCCAATCGTCGCCGACAGCCGATCGCCTTTTTTGGTGGCAAGCATCTTCCAAGGCGTCAATACTGTTGCTAAGCAGATTCATAAATACCTGATTTAGCTGACCTGCATAACATTCTATTAATGGCAGTTTACCGTAATCTTTGATTACTTTTATTTCGGGAGAGTCGCCTCTGGCTCGCAGTTTGTTGTGCAAAATTATGAGCGTATTGTCTATGCCTTCGTGAAGGTTAATAGGCTTTTTTACCGAGCCGTCTAAACGCGAAAAGTTTCGCAAGCTCAGAACTATTTCGCGAATGCGATCGGCTCCCATTTTCATCGAAGATAATATTTTTAGCAAATCTTCTCTCAGAAATCCTAAATCGATATTATCAATACATTGTTGAATTTCTACGGCTGGCTGAGGATAGTGTTTTTGGTAAAGTTCTACAAGCTGCAACAAGTCTCTGATATATTGGCTGGCATAGGAAATATTGCCGTAGATAAAACTGACAGGGTTATTAATTTCGTGAGCTACTCCAGCTACCATTTGACCGAGACTTGACATTTTTTCGGTATGAATTAGGTGAGCTTGAGTTTCTCGGAGTTCTTTAAGAGCGATTTCTAGCTGCTGGGCTCTGTTGTTGGCGATCGCCTCGGAGAGCCTCAAAGCATCCTCCGCTGCTTTGCGCTCTGTCATGTCAAAAATGGCACCGTTGAGGGATAAGACTTGACCTGCTGCGGTGAAAATGGCTTGACCTTTCTCTGCAACCCACCGCACATTTCCGTCGCAGTGAATCAGGCGATATTCGAGCGTGTAAGGTTGTTTTGTTTTAATAGCCCGATCGATAGTTGTCTCGATATGCTGCACGTCATTGGGATGAACTATACTCGGAAAAGCCTGCACCGGTTTTTGCATAAAGTTATCTGCGGGATAGCCAGAAATAGCTTCGATGCCGCTGCTGATAAAAGTTAAGCTCGATCGCCCAGCAGCACTGCACCGGTAAACCGCACCGGGAATGCTAGAAACTAATGACCTAAATTCTTCTTCCCTTTCTCGCAAAGCTGCCTCAATCCGCTTGCGCTCGCTAATGTCGCGAGCAAACGCACACTGATATTCTTTGCCGTTAAATTCCAAATGGTCGATCGTAATTTCTACCGGAAAAATACGACCGTACTTAGTGAGGTGGTGAACTTCAATATTAACCGAACCGCAGCGTTTTAAGACTTTCCAGTGCAAACTCCAAGCAGTTTGGGGAAAATCTGGATTGATGTCGTGCACGGTCATCGAGAGCAATTCTGCTGCAGAATATCCCAATGAAGAGCAAGCAGCGTCGTTGACATACAAAAATTTACCGTCCGGCCCGATCCAGAATACCGCATCTGCAGATCGGTCGATCGCACATTGAGTCAGTTGCAACTGTTCCTCAACCCGCTGGCGGTCGGCAATTTCTTTTTCTAACTGTTCGTTAAGCGAATTGAGAGCTAAAGCGCGATCGACAATAGTATCTGAAGAAGAAAAATTGAGCGATTGTTGTGACAATTCTCCTTTCTCAATATCATGCTGGTGCTGATTTTCTTCTACCTGTTTTAACGGCTGTTTTTGAAACTTTTCTTTTTGATTTAAACCATACTCGGCAAGTGCTTTCGGCATGACGGCGAGGGCGACTGCGGCTAAAAGCAAAGAAATCAAAGCACTTGCAGCTTTGAGAGTTACCGACAGCCAATATATGGAATGCCAAAGCGTCCAAACTTCCGTCAATTTAGCAGCGCCGCAGGCAAAAAAACCAACGGCAAACACCCGCACAATCTTGCTGTGAGAACCTTGGCGGGTAAAATAAACTAAAGATAGGGCGATCGAGCAATAAGCCAGTGCCGTCAGCGAGTCAAAAACAGCGTACAGTCGCAACTCAGGCAGCGCGTCGCAGCCGAGTGGGGAAGATACAGCAAGTGTTGAAAAAAAAATTGTTAATTGTTCTTGCATAAAGTTCAAGAAAAAAGTTATCTGTACCAATGCAAATCCGATCAAATATAATTATTTGATTTCTGCTAGTGAAATGTTTACATAATTATATACTTTTTTCATTTTTTATGAAACAGCTATTTTTTCAGGGAATGTCAAAACAGTCTAGGTTGGGCCCGGGGAGCAAAGCTTTCGGCAAGTATGAGAGATTGCGATCGTGTCGCGGCTCGCAACGCTTACGTTCCTCGTAGTGACGGAATACATAAATTCGCCTACTTATGGCTTCTGAAACATTTAAATTTTTAATGATCGCTATTAAGTTTACTTTTAGATGACTTAAGCTGTAAGCCAGGGGTCTTAAACCCCTGGCTCACTCATGGACTAACGGGCTTTTAAGGCAGACAACATCTCAATGTTTGTGCTGGAAATCCACAATTAAGCGCCGCCCAGCACCCAATGCACCAAAGTCCGAACTCCAAAACCGGTAGCCCCAGGGCCATTGTAGCCATTTTCTTTGTCACTCCAAACCGTGCCGGCAATATCTAAATGCGCCCAAGCAGTATCCTTCACAAACTGCTTCAAAAATAGCGCCGCTGTAATGGAACCGCCGGGACGCGGACCTGTGTTTTTCATGTCGGCGTGCAATGCTTTCAAGCCCTCAAAATACTTCTCTTCCATCGGCATTCGCCAAAATTTTTCGCCCGCCAATTCTGAGGCGGCGACTATTTCGGCGGCGACGCTATCTTGAGGACTCCACAAACCCGCGATATCTTCGCCTAAAGCAATTACGCAAGCCCCGGTTAGAGTTGCTAAATCGACAATTGCGTCAACTCCCAATTTATCAGCAAATACCAAAGCATCAGCCAGGGTTAAACGGCCTTCTGCGTCAGTATTGTTGACTTCAATTGTTTTGCCGTTGGAAGCTGTAAGGATGTCTCCAGGGCGCATGGCGCGGCCGCTAATCATGTTTTCAGTGACGGCGCTGATAAAGTGAACTTCTACATCGGGTTTGATGTGCCCGATCGCCTTTGCCGCTCCCAAAGTAGCCGCAGCGCCGCCCATATCTACTTTCATCATTTCAATGCCGCTGCCGGCTCCTTTGATGTTCAAACCGCCGGAATCAAAGGTCAATCCTTTGCCCACAATTGCTATTTTGCGGCGCGGTGTGCCTTCGGGTTTGTAAGTGAGGTGGATGAATTTTGGCGGTAAATCAGATGCTAGGGCAACGCCGAGAAAAGCTCCCATGCCTAGTTTTTCGCAGTCTTCCCGCTCCAATATTTCTAATTCTAAACCGCATTCGGCCGCTAGACTTTGAGCGGTTTCGGCCATTGTAATCGGGGTGACAAAATTTGCCGGCGCTGCGACTAATTCCCGTGCTAAAATGACTCCGGCAGTGATTTGGCGGGCGCGGGCGATCGCACTTTCGGTACCGGCAAAACCGAGCAAATGAATTTGTTCGATTTGCGGGCTTTTGTCGTCAGGTTCCGATTTGAAACGGTTGTCTTGATTCAAGGAGAGTTCTACACCTTCGGCGATCGCGCTTGCTGTAGAATCCGGCGCGTTGTTCCATACAGGAAAGCTAATTCCGAGGGTTTTGCATTTTTCCTTTTTGGCTAACTTGGCGCAAATACCCGCAGCTTGCCGCACGGTGTCTAATTTTAACTCCTCTGTTTTGCCCAAACCGACGATCGCTATTTTGCGAATGGGATTATTGCCACCGACGCGGGTGATGGCGCTCGTGCCAGCTTTGCCCTTAAAATCTACTTCCAGTAGCAGCTCTTTCAATGTGCCTGCAAGCTTTTCATCTAATTGTGCCAGCTCGCCGGTGAGTTCCAGGGCGTCCTCAAACAAACCAATTGCCAGGGCGTCTCCCGTCCAAACAGAGCCGGGTTTATCGGTGACTAGAAATTCCATGTTTTGATTTACAGTTTAGATTTTAGATTTTTGATTGTACTTTGTAGTTGGTGCTTTGTCGTTTTTCCTTTGTGCGGGTAAATAGATCGATCGCACAAATTCTCCGCTCCGCATCGAAATAAATTCTGCTACTATATCAGCCAAGTCCGCCTGCGATCGGATCTCGCACCAATCTCAATAATCTGTTTTGGGGTCTGCTGAAAGGGCCCGCCCCACTCTTAACATTTATTTCTCGTTAAACAGGTATCCGGCCTGTGATGGCGTTGAACACCCATCCGGTCTGTGATGCCTTTTGACAAACGATCGGTTCTTTATTCTTATTCTCTTAAATTTTCCCATGCTAAAACGACGCCGGGCCCGATTTTCTGTTTTAATCAGCGTTTCAGTTTGCGTTATTGCGATCGGCTCTTTGGTTGCTGCGATGAAATGGATGGGCTTTGGCTCTGTCCAGAAGGCCCAGCAGCCCCTGAATGCCGCGAATTCCGAATCGCAAGTCAAGATGCTGGTATCGCTGTCACCGAGCGAGCGATCGGCGAAATTAGTTGAACTTGCAACCAGTCAGTCTGCAAGTACGAACCCGCAGCAGGAAATCTCCCCTCAAAGCCGCGCCCGCTACCTGCTTGCCAGCGATTTAATCCAGCAAGGAAATGCCGCCAAAGCATTAAAATTATTGGACAAATTAGAGCAAGAATATCCGGTTTTAGCTGCTCACATTGCCCTAAAAAGGGCAGAAGCTTACCAATTGAGCGGGGACAAAGGTAAAGCCCAAAAAGCTTGGCAGGAACTGCTCAAAAACTATCCGAGCGACCCGGTAGCAGCGGAAGCTTTATATGTTTTAGGCAAGTCAAAACCGGAATATTGGCAACAGGCAATTACTGAATTTCCCGCTCATCCCCGCAGCGTAGAAATTGCCCTCGCTAAGTTAAAAGAAAATCCCAATCAGCCGGAGTTGATGCTGCTCGTAGCAAAATACGGTCATTATGTCAACGATTACGGTACAATTTTGGAACAACTTGTGCAGCGAAACAGCGCCGCTTTGAAACCGGAAGATTGGGAAGAAATTGCCTTTGGCTATTGGGAAAAACAGGATTACGGCAAAGGAGCTATTGCTTACGGTAAAGCTCCCCGCAATCCCAAAAATCTTTACCGAAAAGCTCGCGGTTTGTGGCTCGAAGGAAAAATTCCGGAATCGAGAATTGCCTATCAAGAATTAGTGCGCGAGTTTCCCGATGCCGAAGATACTGGTTTGGGTTTAATTCGGCTGTCGCGGCTGAGCGAACCGAAAGAAGCGATCGTTTGGCTCGATCGAGTTATTAGCAAATTCCCCAATTATGCCCCCGAAGCTTTGTTAGATAAATCCCAACTTCTCGACAAAGCACGCAGCGGTCAATCCGCCTCAGATACCCGGAAGTTGCTCTTGACAAAATACAATAATTCTGATAAAGCAGGCGAATTGCGGTGGACGATCGCCCAGCAGTATGCCAAAGGCGGAGATTTAAAATCAGCTTGGCAGTGGGCGAGAGAATTAACCACCAACAATCCCGACAGCGAACAAGCTCCAGAAGCAGCATTTTGGGTCGGAAAATGGGCACAGCAACTCGGCCGCCAACAAGACGCCAAGACTGCATTTGAGTATACTCTCTTACGCTATCCAGAATCATATTTTGCGTGGCGATCGGCTGTACTTCTCGGCTGGCCCGTAGGCGACTTTACCACAGTCCGAGATTTGTCTCCGAATGTAGTGCGGCCCCCTCAGCGCCCCGAACCAACCGCCGGTTCTCCTGCGTTGAAAGAACTCTATCAATTAGGTCAAGATAGAGATGCCTGGAATCTGTGGCAAGTAGAATTTATCGACCGCGTAGAACCAAGTATTGCGGAACAGTTTACCGACGGTTTAATGCGAATTGGAGTCGGAGACAATTTAGACGGTTTGTGGATGGTTGGGAGTTTGCGGCAGCGCGACAAACCAGATGATAGAACCCAATACCTCGCTCTGAGACAGCAACCGATTTATTGGCAAGCACTTTATCCTTTTCCTTACTTAGAAACCATTGTCAAGTGGTCAAAAGAACGCACAATAAATTCAGTATTAGTAACCGCATTAATCCGGCAAGAATCGCGGTTTATGCCCGCTATCAAATCATCAGTTGGTGCCACGGGGTTAATGCAAGTAATGCCGGAAACAGCAGCTTGGGTTGCTGAGAAAATCAGCCTCAAAAAGTATTCATTGGAGAATGTGGACGACAACGTTAAACTCGGTACGTGGTACTTGGATCACACTCACGACGAGTACAAGAATAACTCGATGTTAGCTGTGGCGAGTTACAATGCCGGGCCGAATGCAGTATCAGATTGGTTGAAGAGGTTTAATTTTAGTGACCCCGATGCTTTTGCGGAAAAGATTCCGTTTCCTGAAACGAAAGGATACGTAAAATCGGTGTTTGAGAATTACTGGAATTATCTGCGGATTTACAATCCAGAAGTTAATCAGTTAATGAGTGAGAATTATGAGGCTTCTCTCAAAAAAGCCAAGCCTCAGTAATTATGGTTTAGGCTGTCAGAAGCAGGAGAACCCGTTCCACAAACAAGTTTATTTGGTGTATTTATTGATTTAGGAGTGGGCTGCGGCGCCGCCCATACCAATATTCCATAAATTTAAATTATGGGATTATAAAATAAATCAGCGGCATCCCAAAGAATCGCGAGTAGAAATCCCAGTTTGGGAATTAATACCGCTTGCCTTTATGCACAATTCTTTAACTTGTGCGCCATCCATAATTGCGTCGGTAAAGTCAGCCCCGGTGATATCAGCTTCCTCAAAAGTAGAACGCAGCAAAATTGTTTCTACTAAAATTGCATCGCTTAAATCTGCCTTAGTAAATTTAACTTGATCTATCATTGCATTAGTTAAATTTGCTCCGTGCAAATTCGCCTCAGTCATCACCGAAGCGCTCATAATTGCTCCCCGCAAATCGGCATTAGAAAAATTAGTCAAGTCCATATTAGCGTTAGAAAATTCAGCAGTCCGCAGCATTTGACCCGAAAAATCGCGTCTTGTCAGTTCGGCGTTGCTAAAGGACAGCGGAGGAGGGTAATATTTAGATTGAGCCTGGGCTGACCGCGGCAGGATGAAGATAGTTAGGGCTAAGAGGAAGGCTGCTAGTTGCCGGAGTTTCATAAGTCTGATATTCTCGCAAGGTGGGTATTTCGTAGTGTATCCCGAACTTTTGTCGATCGACTAAACAGGTACAATCTTAATTAATAGTGATGGAGATGAAAAAAAACATATGCTAAGTTTTTTCTTGACTTGGATAGTCGCAGCGGTTTCGCTGGTCATTACCGCTAACATTGTACCAGGTATTGCGGTGGTTAGCTTTCCGGCGGCGATGCTGGCTGCTGTTGTTATCGGATTGGTCAACGCGATTGTCAGACCGATTCTTACATTGCTGACGCTGCCTTTGACTATTATTACTTTAGGTTTGTTTTTATTCGTTGTGAATGCAATTTCGCTTTCCCTGGCTTCATGGTTGGCGGGTGCGTTCAATATCGGCTTTGCGGTTAACGGTTTTTGGCCGGCTTTGTTGGGTTCAATTGTGTTGTCATTCGTTTCTGGGTTGATTGGTCGATTTGTGAATGCCAATACTTTGTCTCAGTAATACATTACCCCAGATACTCGATCGGGCAAACTGCAACCGCTACTGTTACAGAACCTGTTTTTTTGCCCGAGCGAAATATTTTTTTAGGGACTAAAAGCCTTTCACGGGCGGGCAGGATGCCCACCCCACAAGCAGATTCACTCTTCGCTTCACAGGCATCTTGCCTGTTCTTGAGAATGGTACAAGATATCTGTTCGATCGCACAAAGTGCCGCAGCTTCTGCTACGCTGGGCGTCCCGACTTGTTTTGCTGCAATATTTGAAGGATTGGGGACTTCTACGGAACTTAAAATGTCAGCAGCAAAGGTTTTTAACGGCCAGTTTCGCGCTTGACAAAGTTCCAGCAAGCCGACTTCACCTGCTTTAGTGTCTATTGTCGCAATACCTGCGATCGCACTTTCCGCTAAATGATAACCGCGACATACATTTTGGATCGCAGTTTCGATTAATTCTCGCCCTGTGTAGCGTTCGCAACCTATCCCTAGCCACAACACTCTCGGATGCCACTGAACTTTGGGAAAAGCAGAGTCCGGCGAAAATCTTCTCTGGGTGAAACTAATCCAAATTCGGGCTTTGATAGTGGATAGATTTTCCCCCTCCCAATACAAACAATGTTTTTCGGGCAGACTGTTTTGCCACAACGTAGAACCAACTTCTTGAATTACTTCGACAGTTTCCCCTCTAGCAAAAGCCGCCGCTACTCCAGTCCAGTCCCCTTCGCCGCGCCTCCAACCGCAGGGAATGTCTAGCATATCTAAAGTAAATTCATCGCTCATCATTCAGTTATCTATTCTGTAGTTTCACTGCGACCGCCATCTGTCAAAAAATTAACACTCTGCTTATTGAAACTTATGGTATAATTGTAGCACAAACTACAACAAGTCAAACATTTAAGATGGTAGAACTAAATCAGTTACTGTTAGAGCTTGAAAACAACCTCAAATCGGAAGGAGTGAAAAAAGAATGGAAACAGCGCCGCGAAAGTTGGGTTAGCGATGTGGCCGCATCAGTTAACCTGACATATCTAGCAAAATTGCTAGTGGAATTGGAATCTAATTTGCAGGGAAAATCGGTTGATGTTAAGTGGCAAGAGCGCCGGGACAGTTGGGTAGCAAAATGTCTGGGAGCGTCGATTGTTCAAGAAGTATCAAGTTTATTGCTGGAACTAGAAACCAATATAAACTCGGAAGCTGTGACCGATGAATGGCAGCAGAATCGCGAGAAATGGGTACAGCAAATGCACAAGTTTAAGGAGTAGTTTCGACGAGTCAGAGCCTGTAGATATGCGTTCCCAGGCTCTAAAATTTCCTAATGACTAATGACTAATTATTCATCTTTCTGCAAAACCCAATTCCGAAAAATATCAGCGAGTCCTTCAGCCATTTCCTGCATTTGCTGCCGAGAAGCATTCGGCTCCATAATCGTATTTTGACTGAAGGGCACGACTGCAAACATTCCCAAAAATACCTGAGCGACAATCTTCGGATTCATCTTTGGATAAACTTGTTGTTCCATCGCCGTTTCCAAAAAGGCCTCAGCCACATCGCTCATTATAAAAAACCAACAGTCTAAATCAATAAAAATTGTATAATTTTAGCACAAACTCCCAACAATACCAAATTTAATATGGTAGAGCTAAACCAATTACTGTTAGAGTTTCAAGCCCACCTAAACGGGGACGCAGTGACGGAAGAATGGAATGAACGTCGCAACTGTTGGATGAGCGAGGTGTCAGCAGCAATTGACGAAAAACACCTAGCCAAATTGCTAGTTGAATTAGAATCTAATTTTCAGCGGGAAGCGGTACAAAGTCTCTGGAAAATACTCAGGGAAAGTTGGGTACAAGAATGTCATACAGCATCGACCCTGGAAGAAGTATCAAGTCTATTGCTGGAACTTGAAAGCAATACAACTTGGGAAGTCGTGACGGATGAATGGCAGGAAAATCGGGAGAATTGGGTACAGGAAATGTACGAATTTATAGAGTAATCATTCACTTAATCCAAATCAACTTTCATCGTGAATGATGTCCCTCCTGTGCGGTTGATTATCTCGCTTCCCTCAATTACTTTAAATCCCGATCGCTCGTACAAACTCAGGGCTCGATTCGAGCTTCTTACACTCAGGGATACCGATCGATAAGATGCTTTTGCTGCTGAGAGCAAACGAGCCAGCAACTGGCTTCCTACACCCTGATTTGTATATTCTGGAAGAACGGCGATCGCCAATTCCGGGGTAGTATCGTCAACCCAGCCAAACCCCTTGTCATCCTCTGTAAACAAACGCAGCCAGGCGGCTCCTACTGGCTGGCTGCCGTTCAATTCGATTGCTGCGAAGCCCAAATCGCTTGCACGTCCCCAATTCTTGACATATTTCGCAATTAAAGGATGATTGACAACCGCTTGCACCGTTGATTCGCCTTCTTCTGCCATGTGCGCCGCTTCATACAGCATTTGCCACAAAAAAGGCTCGTCTTCCTGCGTTAGCGGCCGAATAGAATAGTCCCAAACTTTGCCCATAACAACTTTTCCCTGCCCTAATTATTCATCTTTAATTAAAACCCCATTCAGAAAAATATCGGCTAATCCTTCCGCCATTTCCTGCATTTGCAGCGGAGAAGCATTGGGTTCCATAATCGTATTTTGACTGAAACCCGCGACTGCAAACATACCCAAAAATACCTGAGCGACAATCTTCGGATTCATCTTCCGATAAACTCCCTTTTCCATCGCCGTTTCAAAAAAAGCCTCAGCCACATCGCTCATTTTTCCGATGACTTCCAACTGAATTCGATCGCGCAAATCCGGGTGAAATTGCGCCTCCAAAAAACACACCCGCATCATGTCGCTATTCTCGCGGATATTCAGCATCCGCCGCCGCATCACCTGAGCCACTGCTTTGTAACTGCCCATCTCGCTTAATTCAGTCAGCAAATCCGTCAGCAACTCCACCCATCCTTCCGTCGCCACCTCAATTAAAATCGCTTTTTTATTATCAAAATGCCGAAATAGCGTACCCTCCGCCACCCCCGCCGCCGCTGCTAAATCGCGAGTTGTAGTGCCGTCGTATCCGCTGCGGGCAAACAACCGCTGAGCGGCTTGTAAAATCCGCTTTTTGGTTTCTGTTTCAGAAGGAGGAGACTGATTAAAAATTCGCATGGCTTTGCAATCGGTAATTGGCGACTTGGAACAGCAGGTTCAGGACTGAAAAACTAAATTATGTTAAGTTTTAAGTTGTGCGTGATTTTAATCTTAAACTGGAAGTGACGCAACAGACCGCTTATGCCCCCAAAAATCTTCATGCTTAAAAAGCATCTCTTGTTATTCGGCATAAACTTCTTGCCGTTTGACAATCCAAAATCTAAAATCTAAAATCTAAAATCCCATGACCCTTTGTGAGATTTGCTGTATCAGCCTAACATCTGGGGCGCAACAGATCGCTTATGCCTCCAAAAATCTTTATCCTTAAAAAAGAATCTCTGGCCGCCGAGCACAAACATTTTTTGTTTGACAATCCAAAATCCAAAATCTAAAATCTAAAATCGAATGACCCCGCAGTTCCAAAAACCCCGTGAAGCGAAGCTATCCCGTAGGGAATCGCCCGATCGCCAAACTCGATTCATCGCCTCCCTGCTGGCCGCTGTACTGCTGTGGTGGGGCATTTCTCCCGAAATCGCCCTCGCCCGCCCCAACCCCGCTAGCGGCTCCCAAGCAGTCTCTGTTCAACCGTCGCTCGATCGAGTAATCAAGCAAGTCACCGAATTTAAGCTCGACAACGGCATGACATTCATCGTGCTCGAAAGGCCCAGATCGCCCGTAGCATCGTTTCTAATTCACGCTGACGTAGGAGGCGCAAACGAACCCGAGGGCCAAACAGGTGTCGCGCACTATCTCGAACATTTAGCCTTCAAAGGCACGCCAAAAATCGGCACTACCGATTACAAAGCCGAAAAGCCGCTGCTAGAAAAACAAGACGAACTCTTCGAGCAAATGCAAGCAGCAAAAGCCAGCGGCAAAACTGAAGAAGTCGCCAAATTCCAAGCAGAATTTGACAAAGTTGAAGCCGAAGCTTCGCAATTTGTCAAGCGCAACGAACTAGGCAAAATAGTTGAACAAGCAGGCGGAGTCGGACTAAATGCCGCTACTTCCACCGACGCCACAATGTATTTTTACAGCCTCCCAGCTAACAAGTTAGAACTGTGGATGTCGCTGGAATCCGAGCGATTTCTAGAACCGGTATTTCGGGAATTTTACAAAGAAAAACAAGTAATTTTAGAAGAGCGCAGGCTGCGAACCGAGAATTCTCCGATCGGACAAATGGTTGAAGTTTTTGCCAACAAAGCTTTCTCTGTTCATCCCTACCGCCGCCCCGTAATTGGCTACACTGAAGACATTAAAAACCTCAGCCGCAGCGACGTGCAGAAGTTTTTCGAGACTCACTACGTCCCCAGCAAGCTGACTGTGGCGGTGGTAGGAGACGTGAAAGCTGCGGAGGTGAAACGACTCGCTCAAATTTATTTCGGCCGCTACAAGGCGAAACCTGCGCCTCCAGAATTGCAAATTGTGGAGCCTCCCCAAACCCAAACTCAGGAAGTCACGCTGAAATTAAAAACTCAACCTTGGTATTTGGAAGGATACCACAGACCGGCGATGAACCATCCCGACAATGCGATTTATGAAATGATTGGTTCTTTGCTCAGCGATGGCCGCACTTCTCGGCTTTACAAATCTTTGGTAGAACAACAGCAATTAGCGCTGGCGGCTCAAGGTTTCAGCGGTTATCCAGGGGAAAAGTATCCGAATTTGATGTTGTTTTACGCTCAAACTGCTCCGGGCCGCACGGTTGATGAAGTAGCCGCAGCTTTGAGCAAGGAAATCGATCGCCTGAAAACTGAGCCGGTTTCTGATTTGGAATTGGATCGAGTGAAAACTCAGGCGAGAGCCGATTTGTTGCGATCGCTCAATTCTAATATGGGCATGGCATTTTCGCTGCTGGACTATCAAGTAAACACCGGTTCGTGGCGAAATTTGTTCAAGGAATTGGATGCGATCGCGGCTGTTACTCCGGCTGACATTCAGCGTGTCGCTCAGGCAACTTTCCGGCCGGAAAATCGCACGATTGGCAAGCTTTTGCCGCTGTAAGAAGGAAGAGGGAAGAAGGAAGAGGGAAGAAGGAAGAAGGAAGAAGGAAGAAGGAAGAGGGAAGAGGGAAGAAGGAAGAAAGACTCGTTCTCAGGATCTGCCTGGGAACGCAGATCCTGAGGCTCTGCCTTGATTTAGAATCGGCGGTTGAAACCGATCCTACACAAACAAAGTCTGCCTTCGCAGACTAAGAGATAGTCTTGCATCTAGCGCGGGCGCGGGGCACGATATCGACGCTATGTCACAATAGGAAACTTAGGAGAAAGAATGAAAAGGACTAAATTGAGACTGAAAAACGTAAAGTTATTTCTGCTATCGCTTTGCATTTTTACTGTTTCACTGGGCACGTTTAATTTGTTACCTTCGTTAGCGGCTGCACCGAAACACTACGACGAATTAACATTCCCGGCGGTGCCCGAAATTAAACTGCCTAAATATACTCGCTTCGAGCTGACAAATGGCATCCGGGTGTATCTGATGGAAGACCGGGAACTCCCGCTAATTGGGGGAACGGCGCTATTTCGCACGGGCGAGCGTTTTGAACCTGCCGAGAAAATTGGATTGGGAGGTTTGACGGGAGAAGTGATGCGAACTGGCGGCACTAGCAGGCATACGGCTGATGAACTAAATCAGTTGCTAGAACAGCGAGCAGCTTCGGTAGAAACAGGGATTGATGTTACTTCAGGCACTGCTAATTTTAGTGCTTTAGCTGAAGATGTGGAACCCGTGTTTGACTTATTTGCGGAAGTGATTCGGGAGCCAATCTTTGCTAAGGAAAAGTTGGATTTAGCCAAGAATCAAACTCAAGGTTCCATAGCCCGCCGCAATGACGATCCTAACGATATTACCGGCCGCGAGTTTGAAAAGTTAATTTACGGCGATCGCAGTCCTTACGCGCGCACGGTAGAATACAAAACCATCGCCAATATTTCCCGCGACGATGTGGTGAGTTTCTACCAGAAATATTTCCACCCCAAAAACATGATTTTGGGTATTTCTGGCGATTTTGATACTGCTAAAATGCGATCGCTCGTCGAGCAAAAATTTGGCAACTGGCAACCGAATCCAAGTGCAGAAGTGCCTGCGCTACCAACCGTATCGCCAGCAAAGGGCGGCGGCGTATTTTTTGTAAATCAGCCGCAATTAAGTCAAAGTTACGTGCAAATGGGACATTTGGGCGGAATGCTCAGCAGTCCAGATTACGGTGCTTTGGACGTAATGAATGGGGTTCTCAACGGTTTCGGCGGCCGTTTGTTTAATAATGTGCGATCGCGCCAAGGTTTAGCTTATTCAGTATACGCAGCTTGGAGTCCGAGATATGACTATCCGGGGGTGTTTGTCGCTGGAGGCCAAACGCGATCGGACGCAACAGTACCGTTTATCCAGGCAATTCGGGCAGAGATCGATCGTATCCGCACCGAACCAATTACCCCGGCAGAATTAGCTTTCGCTAAAGATTCCACCCTGAATTCTTTCATCTTCAAATTTGAAAATCCCAGTCAAACTTTGTCGCGATTAATGCGCTACGAATACTACGGTTATCCCGAAGATTTCATTTTTAGCTACCGCCGCAGCATCGAAGCAGCAACAATTGCCGACGTGCAGCGCGTAGCCAAGACTTACTTGAAACCGGAGAATTTGGTAACATTAGTAGTGGGAAATACGGAGGCAATTCAACCGCCGTTATCGAGTTTGGGAACTTCGGTAAAAGTGCAATCTGTTGATATCACAATTCCCTCGGCGACTTAATTTATTTGTGATTGTGAATCGCCGATCCGGGTAAGGACACGGCAATGCCGTGTCCCTACGTTTTCCCGCACAATCCTCAACTAAAAATCAATACTCAAAGGTGCTCTCGGAAACGGAATCACATCCCGAATATTGCCCATTCCCGTCATAAACTGCACCAGCCGTTCAAATCCCAAACCAAACCCAGCGTGAGGCACAGTACCGTAGCGGCGCAAATCCAAATACCACCACAATTCCTCCTTATTCATACCCTGCGCTTCCATGCGCCGCTCCAGCACATCCAGCCTTTCTTCCCGCTGCGAACCGCCGATTATTTCCCCAATATTAGGAGCCAAAACATCCATTGCTCGCACCGTTTTCTCGTCCTCATTTAAACGCATATAAAATGCTTTAATCCCGACGGGATAATCGCTGACTATTGTCGGCTTTTTAAACAAGTCCTCAGCCAAATAACGCTCGTGTTCCGACTGCAAATCCAAGCCCCAACTTACCGGAAAATCAAACTTTTTGTCGGCTTTTTCCAAAAGTGCGATCGCCTCCGTATAAGTAATCCGCTCGAACTGATTGTTAATGATATTTTCAGCAGTAGCCAAAACCGTTTTGTCAATGCGCTCGTTGAAAAACTCCATATCTTCCGGGCAATGCTCCAAAACGTATTTAAAAATGTACTTTAAAAACGCCTCAGCCAAATCCATATCTCCCTGCAAATCGCAGAAAGCCATCTCCGGTTCAATCATCCAAAATTCCGCCAAATGCCGCGAAGTATTAGAATTTTCCGCTCGAAAAGTCGGCCCAAAAGTGTAAACATTGCCGAAAGCCATCGCCATAACTTCCGCTTCCAACTGACCGCTAACTGTTAAATAGGCACGCTTTCCAAAAAAGTCTTTAGCATAATCAACTTCTTGCGAATCAGTGCGCGGCACGTTCTTTAAATCAAAGTTGGTAACGCCGAACATTTCCCCCGCACCTTCGCAGTCGCTAGCCGCAATAATTGGAGTATGAACCCACAAAAAACCGCGTTCTTGAAAAAATTGGTGTACCGCCGCCGAACAAGCATTGCGGACTCTAAAGACCGCACCGTGGGTGTTTGTGCGCGGCCGCAAATGGGCGATTGTCCGCAAAAATTCAAAGGAATGGCGCTTTTTTTGCAGCGGATAAGTGTGCGGGTCTGCATCCCCGTAAACTTGCACTTGTGAGGCTTTCAACTCAATTCGCTGTCCTTTTGCGGGAGACGCTACCAGCACTCCCGAAACTTCTAGAGATGCACCTGTATTCAGTTGTTTGAGTACGTTTTCAAAGTCTGGCAAATCGGAATTTATGACTACTTGCAAGTTAGCCATCGCCGAACCGTCGTTGACTTCGACAAAGGCAAATTCTTTCAATTCGCGCTTAGTGCGAACCCAGCCTTGAACAGTTACTGTTTCGTCGGGTTCACCTGCGCGCAAAATTGCTGCAATTCGTTGATTTGTCATAATATCCACTCCTGTTTATTTAATATTTTGCACCATATTTCTCTCTTTTCTCTTCCTCTGCGCCCTCTGTGGAACAGGCGTCCCGCCTGTGAATTTCTGCGGTTCTTTAAAAAAATCATAAATCTCAACATAGTTCAACCTGCATAGGATTTCAAAATCCAACCGAGCAAAATGCCGAGTCCCCCAAAGCGAACTGCTTGCCAAAAAGGTTGTTTTATGCTTCCCCAAGAAAACAGGCTGCTTTCTAAATTCAACTCGATAGTTTCCAATTCTTGCTCAATTTCCCGCAATTCTTTTTTGAGTTGCGGCAATGGATTTTGGCGTCTAGACTGGCGGATTTCTTCGCGCCGATGGCCGAGTTCGACTTGGCGCTGTCGATCGACCTGAATTTGAGTGTACCGTTCTTTGACTGCCGCGAGCGATCGCTCCACTGCTGCGATCGCTTGAACAAACTCACTTTCATCATCTCCCGGTGTCTCTCGATTTAAATCTGACGGCTGTTGAGGCATTTTGATCTGCAAACCTGACAATAATTTAAAAAAACCAATTGGCTATTTAGTTGTTATTATGTCCAGTATATTATTTGTTAAATTTAGAAACGGCAGCCAAATCGCTATAATTGCCACCTATGCTTGAAACTGCACAAACAACCCAAACTGTCAACCTCAACGAGCTTAGCACCGTAGAACTAGCCCAGGCTCTAGCCGCGCGCCTCGCCATCCACGAAAAAGATTGGCACCGCCTCAAAGCCAACCGTTCCGCGCGAGCCTGCGAGCAAGCCGCGGCCGCTCTGGTCTTTTTGCTCAAAAAACAGCCAGAAGAAGCTCTCCCGCGCTTAAACCAAGCAGCAGGATGGCTGGATCGATCGATATCTGCTCCTCCCTGTCCCACCCACGGCAAATAATTTTGAGTCTTGAGTTTGGACTTGATTAGTAGCTCAAAATTTAGACAATCGCGCCACTCGATCGAGCAGCGCGATTGTGAGTTCAAAAGATTTATACTTTTTTAACTCAAAACTCACATTTTGCATTAAAATCAGCTATCTATACCCAGATTCTCCTAATTTTCATTCCAAGGTTAAGCCCGGGAACGAATAAATTTCCAGGTCTAGCTGAGGTGAAAACTTCTGCAAAATAGGGGTGCTAGCGCCAGCCCGGCAGACTGTAGCCACCCGTAAGTCCTTTGCACAGCCGTAACTCTGTACCTTGAGAATTCCACTCTACGCGATCGAATATTTGGTAAAGAATAAACAACCCCCTACCACATTCCTGTTCCACATGGGGCAGTGCAGATTCATCTACAACATCCTGTGCTAGGAGACTCTCGCAATCATCGGTATAAAGGTTGCAACTGCAAGGAGCTTTAAAGCCAGAACCTTCATCCGATATTACCCACCAATATTGGTTTTGGACGACCGAAAAACGGACTCCAACTGTTTTACCGGGGTCTAACTTGTTTCCATGCTTAGCAGCATTTACCAAAGCTTCTTGAAGCCCCAACCGCAATTCCGCTTGCCAGTAATCTGGCACCTCTGCTAGGAGCAGATCCAAAATAGGACAAAGGTATAGAGTAGAAGCGAAGCTAATCGTAATCCAATTGCGTCCGACCGGACGGGGTGAAATAGCAATCACTCAGAAAACTCCCTAACTTTCAGGTGGATAAAGTTCACACCCTGCATAGTTGGCTCCCTAGTATTCAAAATGCTAATTAATTGAGCGCCGCAGCTCTACTTCTATCTTAGAGTATCCAAGCAATTAAGAACAGCAAAGAACGTCACAAAATATTCAGCGATTCTGAGAAACTTCTGCAGAGAACCATCAGTAACTTTACTTATAACTTCTCCCAGCAGCCAGATTCTCGATCTCGGCTTTTGCCACCTAGCAACGCTTAGGCTCGCTGCATCCCCCAAGCCGTCAACAGCTCATACCAAACGATCCCCACCTTGAAAAGCTCGGAAATAACTATAAAAAAGTCGATCCCTTCACCATCGCGAATCGGGATCGACCCTCGCAGCCGCTGGGCAAGGGCCGATCGCCAACAACTTGCTAGGCTACCACACAGCAAAATCATCATACCTAGGTGTGTTGCAGCCCGAACCGGATATATTTCCCAAAGGCGATCGGGCAAAATATCTCCGATTGTTGCGACCCTCACAAAATCAATATTCGTTACAAAACTTATTCATTCTGAGAGCGGGCGATCGCGATATCCCAAATCGCCCAAATTGAATAATTCTCTTCTGGTATAAGCCAGGCGCGTTTGGAAAACTTTATAAATCTGAGGGTCGCGATACAATATTTAAAGTAAATAATTATTTCTTTACATTATGAAAGCAACCCCAGCCATGAATTCCGCCCCCATAGCCGGCACTTACTGGCAGTGGCGCGGGCATTCAGTGTACTACGTTCGATCCTCTTCGAGGGCTCCGCTAACGAGCGAACGGCATCCAGAACGCCCTCCCCTGCTGTTAATTCACGGTTTTGGAGCCTCCACAGACCACTGGCGCAAAAATATCAGCGGGCTGAGCAAAGACTTTGAAGTGTGGGCGATCGACCTTTTGGGATTCGGGCGATCGGCAAAACCCGAATTGCAGTACAGCGGCGACCTCTGGCGCGACCAACTCCACGACTTTATCACCAACATCATCGGCCGGCCTGCCGTACTAGCCGGCAACTCCCTCGGAGGCTACGCCGCCTTGTGTGTAGCCGCCCAGCGCCCCGAATCAGCCGCCGGACTCATATTAATCAACAGCGCCGGCCCCTTCAGCGAACCGCAGCCCGCACCCGAAGCCCCGCCCTTGCAAAAAGCGATATCTACGGTAGCTAAAACTTTATTTCAGCAAGATTGGGCAAGTTTTCTGCTGTTCCAGTACGTGCGCCAGCGATCGACAATTCGGAAAACCCTAGAAAAAGTTTATCTCGACCAAAGCGCCGTCACAGACCAATTAGTAGAAGAAATTTACCTTCCCTCCTGCGATCCCGGTGCCCCCAAAGTATTCGCTTCTGTATTCAGAACACCCCAAGGCGAAAAAATCGACGTATTGCTGAGTCAATTAAACTGCCGATTGCTAATGCTGTGGGGAGAAGGCGATCCGTGGATGAATTCTACAGAAAGAAGCGCCAAATTTCGCAACCACTATCCAGAGTTGACAGAACACTTTATCAAAGCCGGTCACTGTCCCCACGACGAAGTACCAGAACAGATCAACGAACTGATTCGGAGATGGATAATTGACGAATAATCGATCGGCACATAAATAATTTTCCCCCGGCTATCTCCTCCGTCGGATAGGGGGAAAATTATCCAATTTGCGGTAAAAATCTATGTATTGTGCTCTCACAAACGCGGTTAATTTCTACTCACATATTCTGAGGAGACCGAAACCATGACCCGCAAAAAGACTCGCCGCAATTTTATATTGAGCAGTATAGCTGTTGCCAGCGGCATTGCAGGCGCTAAGGCGATCGAACAGCAGGATCGGGAAATCGCAGCCGCACCCAATAACCAGGGGGCCGCCACAGTAAAAATGCCAGAACGACTGTTAGGCAACACCGGCGTGAAAGTGCCGATTTTCGGTTTGGGGGGGGCCGGACAAACACCGCTGTCGCAGCCGGGAAGAGAAGCAGAAGCGGTGGCGCAAATTGAACGCGCGATCGAACTAGGCATTCGCTATTTTGACACGGCGGCCGAGTACGGGCCCAGCGAAGAAAACTTAGGCAAAGTTTTGCCACCATATCGATCGCGCCTATTTTTAGCCACAAAAACTTCCGCCAGAGACAGAGATGGCGCGTGGAGAGACTTAGAGCGATCGCTCAAAAGATTGAAAACCGATCGGCTAGACTTGTGGCAACTCCATCACGTCTCATTCCAAACAGAATTAGACCAAATTTTCAGTGCCAAAGGAGCAATAAAGGCGATCGAAGAAGCCAAACAGCAAAAAATAATTCGTTTTTCCGGCATCACCGGACACCACGAACCAGCCATCATTGCCACAGGCTTGCAGCGCTATCCTTTTGACACAACATTAATCTCCCTCAACGCCGCCGAAAAACATCACCCGCGCTCCTTTGTTACCAGCGCTTTACCAGTCGCCAAAGCCAAAAACATCGGTGTCATAGCCATGAAAATACCAGCTTACGGCAAATTATTTCAGAACGGTGTTTTAGATGGAATGCACCAAGCAATGGGCTACACGCTTTCACTTCCCGGCGTGCACTGCTGCATCATCGCTGCCGACTCAGTAAAGCAATTAGAAGAAAACTTCAAAGTCGCCCAAGCATTCAAACCCCTGAACCAAACAGAAATGGCAGCACTTGAAAAGCGCACCGCCGCCGCTTGGGAAGAAAATACCTTTTTCCGACAGTGGACTTAAGAAATCGACTCCAAAATTCCCTTTTTCATCTGTATTTATTGTAGTGTGTTGATTGTGGCGCGGGCTCAAAGCCCGTGAATCACAGTTTTGTATTATGACTCAAGTCCTCACTACAAACCTATAATGGTTGTGTTACCAAACTTGATATCATATGCCGTGAAAATACATCTAATCAAAAAACAAGGCGACCAACCATGTCGCCTTGTTTTTTATCATAAAATATGCACTTTGTCAACAGCAAAGAGCTACTCTTTTTTCCGTTTAGCCTTATCTAACCGCCTGCGATCGCGCCACTCAGCCGCTGTCAAATAAGCGACCCCGCCAGTCACCGTCAGCAGCAGTACAAAGGCTACTAAAACGAGAATATTAGCAATCGAAAATTCCACAACCCCTCTTCCTCTGATTTTACATTTTCTACTTTCGATTTTAGATGAAAAATGTTAACAATGAACAGTTGAATGTTGAGGGCTAACTGTTAACTGTTAACACTCCATTCAAACTGCTGGCAACTCTTCCAAAATTGTAAACCTCACATGATTAATTGCCAGACTCCCCACGGAAACATCCTCCTTGTTTAAAGGAAGACCGCCGCTCGTGAGACTTTGAAACCGAATTCCCTTGCCAATCTCTACGTGATACCAAGCCAAACCCATAAAAAATCGCAAAGGATAAGGGCCTCTGTCTTGAATGTCATCAGGATTAGATTCCATCGGCACCCAGCCAAAACCCGGAATGTAAAACTCCAGCCAAACGTGATTGAAATCCGGCTCCAGCGACACCCCTTTTCTGTCAGCAAAAGCCGGGCACTTGTAGCGGCCTATGGTGCGACAAGCAATCCGGTTCAACCTTGCCAAAGCCAACAATACCCCCACGTACTCGCCGCAAGAACCGATGCCGCGGCGCAGTACAAGATCGGGAGTGTCAATGTGAGGCCTAATCCCGTAAGAAAGTTGGTCGTAAACAAAATTGCGAATGCTCAGTAACTGCCTCAAAATATTAGTTTCTGAGCCAATGGCAGCCACAGCAGCCGATCGCACAATCTCCGTATCCATCGCCAAATTGTCATTGTCCACCAAATACTTAGCTGCAAACTCCGGCGACAACTTCGGAATCTTTTCGACATCCCGAGGCGACAACTGATACTTAATCGATCGAACTTCTAACAAAGCCTTCCAGCCAAAAATTCGGCGTTCCCCAGGGTGCAGCCGATCGAACTTAAATACCGCCACCCGTTCCCCTTCCTGAATTTCCTCAGTAAAAGGCATTCCGATCGGCGTAATTTTCCTGACCTTTTGCCGGTGAGTTTCCGAAGGCAAAGCAATCCGCCACTCCAAATTTTCGATTTCTACCTCATCGAGAGGAGACAGTTCCTCCACATAAGACATTTCCATCAAAAAACCGTTTGACAGAGCGTAGCGGTCGGCTTCATTGTAGTGAAAATACAAAGGGTGAATAAAAGTGCGATCGCGCTTCGTCAACTGAAAAGGATCTTCCGAATTCGGGTCATCCCGGATGTAAAGTTCATCCCCGGCATAAGCCACGTACAGAACCTCCTCTCCGGTTTCGGAATCCTTGTAAAAAGCCAAACCAGAAGGCGACTCAAAAGGAGTTAAAACGCTAAATTTAATCTCCCCAGTTCCCCGTTCCAAACAGTAAACAGTTTGCTCAGTCTTGTCGCAAACCCAAAGTTCCTCATCCCGGACAGTGATATTTTCTACCCCAATACCGGGAGCGTAAAACCGAGTAATTTCCCGACCGCTTTTCAGGTCAAAAACCAGAATATATCCCAATCTATGGCACGTAACATAAAGCGTAGATTTCCAAACAGCAATCCCGTCAGCAGGATAAGAAAGCGAAACAAAATGTTCCGGTTTGAGTTCAGTTATCGCCCCGTCCAGAATTGCGCCCCGACAGCAACAAATATCCTCATCCCGCGCAAACCAGAGAGTATCTTCCGAAATAGCCAGCCCCGTTGCGCCGGCAAACTTAGCCGTTTGATAAGGATTCAAAACAGTAGTGTTGTCACTTTCTCGATCGATCTCCAATAGCAGCCCTTCGGCGCGATCGATAGCGAACAACCTATTTCCTAAAAAAGCAATGCCGTGCAGTGCCAAGACTCCTATGGGTCTTACCATCCGCAGCCCCGAAGGCTGTTTGTCCGAGAGAACAGGTGAATCGAGATTCATGCTAAATTTCTTGCCGGTATTGTACAGAAAACCTGATTTGTAACTTGTAGCCGAGCGCTTGAGGTTCACCAGCAAAATTGCCGAGTTTCCTGATATCCAGGACTGACGCATCAACCGGGTGTTTTTACGAAAAGAGGCGTTGTAGCCTCTTGTCAGAGTTAAAAGAGCCCGAATATTAGTCTTTGTCAAAGTTGGGTTGAACAAGCTCAACCCAACCTGCTGCCGTGAATAAAAGTAAGTATAACTACTAAGCTACCACTGACAAACGCGACCCAGAATTCTATGTTGATCGGAGCGACCCAAATAATCGTATCTGCCTGAAGATATAAATTAAGTACAACAGATTACTATATCCGTCAAAACCTTGGATAGAATAAAACCGTGCGATAAAGTTCCTAGATTCATCAGAAGGCAGGTTCGTCATGGCTTGGAAGTCTGCTCTAAATATCGGTGCCTTTTCATTAATTCTGTCTTTAGAGGCAGTTGCCGCCGGTAGTTTTTTAATACCAGCAGAGGCTCTCAACAGCCCCGCAAACAGCGTGGACCGCCACTCACAACCGCAGCTACCCCTCAACTGGCACACAGTTCAACCCCCTGAACCCAGGGGAAGCAGACCGAACATTCAGCCAACGGGAGCCGCGTGGAATAGCTTTCAACCGCCGGAGGGCGGAGTACCCGGAAGGCGGGAAGGGGGAGGAACCCGCGGCTTAGAATGCCCGACCGCCACAGCAGCCTTAACTGCCTTGATTCCCCAATCAACTATGGGGCAAACCATATCAGCAAAGCCAACATTTTTCTACTACCTTCCCGTAGCCCTAGACAAAACAGTTGAGTTTGAGTTAGCAGACGAAAGGGACAAAACACTATACAAAAAAAGTTTTCGCATGGTAACTAGCCGTGCAGGTATCGTTAGCGTCAGCCTCGGCTCCGACGACAACTCGCCAGCCCTGGAAGTTGGCAAAAACTATCAATGGTACTTTACTATCAAATGCAACCCAAAAAATACAACAGATGATGTTCTCGTTTCCGGGTGGATCAACCGCACCGCACTCGCCCCAAACGTGAAAACACAGTTGGATCGATCGCTCGATCGCGCCAAGCTCAGCATCTTCGCCCAACAAAGTCTCTGGTACGAGTACCTGGCAACTCTAGCTCAATTGCGCATCGCGTTTCCCAGCGATGCCAGTTTAGCGATCAAGTGGTCAGCAGTGTTGAACTCTGTCCAACTCGGCAAAATCGCCCAAGAACCCTTAGTCGCAAGTGAGTTAACACCTATCACAAGACAATAATTCGATACCTGTTTCCAAAAAAATGTAACGGTAGGCAAGCCCCAAACCGTGATAGCTGCCATAAGTCATTGCCAAATCTAAAATCTAAAACCTAAAATAGTATGACTTGTGCAGCAAGTACGAAAAACTCGGTTTCGAGCGCGGTATTTGGCAGCGCCACAGATGATTTTTGCCTGTTCCGGGTTTTTTGGTCTATCGTCCTAAATAAATTAAAATTTTTGTACCGATCAGCAGTTCGGACTTCTGGCATCTTGAAAGCCGGACTGTGGAGATTTTGATGGTCAAATTTCGCCTAATACTAAATGATAAACTGGCATAGTCAAGCAGCCGACAAACTTATTTTAGAGAAATTATTAATTATGCGCCCGAATGCAAATATTGCACTATTTCGGTTGGGAATTTCACTTCTAACTGCGCTCCCGATGGCTTGCTTTTATGCCAATAAAGCTATATCCCAAACAAAGGATATTTCTCAGTTGCCCGTCGCCGCTGACAACTCAGCAGATACGGGCAATCAAGTATTAGCACTGCAAAAACTGGAAATCAAGCAGGATGAAACAGCAACAAACTTAAATCAGCTTCCCGATTCGATCGAGAGCAATCCTGAACCAGAAACAAAATCGAACCCCGCCGAGAACAGGCAAGATGCTTGTTCCACAATCGATGAAACTGCTTGTGGTGCGGGCATCTTGCCCGAACCAAAAAATCTGGTTGACAGCGATCCCCAATGTCAGAACCAGCTAGATTGCAATCCAGTTTTAGCCCAGAACCCGCAGACGCCACCGGGAAACCTCCCGCCCGATTTAAACCGCGATCGAGTACCCAATCCGCTGTTACCGTCGCCGCCGACTCAGCCCGATCCAAATCGCGATCGCTTTCTGCAACCGGCCCCGCAGCCTTCGCCAGAACCTCCCCAAGTACCGCCAACAGTAGCGCCTAGCCCCCCGTCGCCAGTACCCCCAACCCTGCCGAATACAGCAATTGAGGTGCAGAAAATTCAAGTAGTTGGCAGCACAATTTTAAGCCAAGACGAAATTAATGCCTTAGTCAACCCGTTAGAAGGCCGTTCTACCACCTTAGAACAGCTCAAACAAATCGCCGACAAAATTACCGAAATTTACCTCAATCGTGGCTACATCACTTCGAGAGCAGTCTTGCCGCCCCAAACTATCACCGCAGGGGTAGTCCAAATTCAAGTTATCGAAGGCAAGCTAGCCCGAATTGAGGTAGAAGGAACTAAAAGATTGCATCCAAGTTACATCCGCAGCCGGATTCGACTCGGGGCGGGAATGCCTTTAAGCACAGCTTCATTAGAAGACCAACTCCGGCTGCTGCGAGTCGATCCTTTATTTGACAATGTAGAAGCCAGTCTGCGGGCTGGGGAGAATGAAGGCGAGAGCATTCTGATCGTCCGAGTCTTGGAAGCTAATCCGTTTCAACCTAGTTTCAGCATTGACAATTACTCGCCTCCGAGTGTTGGCTCCGAAAGATTGGGAGTTAGTTTGCGGCACCGCAATATAACGGGAAATGGTGACGAACTGGCAGGGGCTTATTACCGATCGCTCGGCGATTCTGACGTGTTTGATTTCAGCTATCGCGTGCCGCTAAATGCGATGAACGGCACTTTGCAATTGAGGGCGGCGCCGAACCGCAACAGTATCGTACAAGCACCTTATAACAGTTTGGACATTTCGGGAAAATCGCATTTATTTGAAGTTAGTTACCGCCAGCCGCTGCGGAGAACGCCCATCGAAGAATTTGCCTTGTCTGCCGGTTTTACTTATCAGACAGGCAGAACTTTTGTCGCCGGCGAACCGGTTTCTATTGGCATCCGCGAGGAGTCCAAGGGTGTCACCACTACGAGCGCAATTAAGCTGGGACAGGACTACATTCGGCGCGACCCGCAGGGTGCTTGGGCCGTGCGATCGCAATTTACGATCGGCACTAGCTTGTTTGATGCTACTCAATACGAAGGTTCCGATCCCGACGGACAATTTTTTAGTTGGCTGGGTCAAGTGCAGCGAGTACAGCGATTGAACGACAAACATCTATTAATTTTGCAGGCCGACTTGCAGTTGTCAGCTAATAGTTTGTTGCCTTCCCAGCAATTTGTAATTGGCGGCGGGCAATCTTTACGCGGCTACCGCCAAAATGTCCGTTCTGGCGATAACGGCTTCAGAGTTTCCATCGAGGATCGGATTACTTTGCAGCGCGATGCTTCGGGAAATCCCAAACTTCAATTAGCTCCTTTTTTGGATGCGGGTATGGTATTGAACGTTGCGAACAATCCTAATAAATTAACCAATGAGACATTTTTAGCAGGTGTGGGTTTGGGGGTAATCTGGGAACCGATAGAGCGGGTGAACCTGCGCGTAGATTACGCTTTTCCTTTGGTGAGGATTAGCGATCGGGGCGACAATCTGCAAGATAAGGGCATTTACTTCAACATAATTTATACGCCGTAAAATTAGCGATCGCCAGCTCTGCTACGCATATAATAAATTTTCTCTTATGGCAGAGGGGACATGGGAAAAGTGGGCGAGTGGGAGAGGGAGAGAGTGTGGGCAGTGAGAGATGAAGAAAATATGGCGTTGCTCAATGGCGCTATGAATCATTGAGGAATGGAGACATCCCAGAATTTGAAAGTTTGACCTCAATTCATCGCACCATTATGCAACGCCTTTTTTTAAACTCTATTACTGCCGACTTATCTTTTTTGATACTACTACGATCGCTATAGAATGTAAAAATGTAAATCTTTCTCGAATAAATATCCTTTACTGCCTCAAAGGAAATGAACCGCTGTTGCTGGACGATCGACAAAATATCTGGATTATCAAGAGTGGTAATATAGCATTGTTTGCTACTAAAGTCAAGGATATTTTGGTTAGTGGCGATCGCCAATATTTGTTCGATGTGGGTGCGGGCGAAGCTTTATTTGGTGCAGCGCTGGGAGAAGAATGGGGACTGTTGGCGGTGGCGATCGAACCCACAGAACTATACCAAATTAACACAGCAGATTTGGTTGCGCAGGTAACAGTTGGCGAAGAAAATGCAATTGGGTTAGTGAATGGTTGGGTAAACCGTTTAAAGAAGACATTCAGCCAGGAATACACAGTGGCGTTCGCTTCGCAGGAATTATCCTTCATAAATTCCGGGAGTGCTGCTTCACTGCCAAACATTTTAGCCGATTTACATACCGATTTATTCAATTATTTGAACGGGCAGGAGTTTCAGAAAACAGAGGCGGCTTTTCGCCAAATTCAAGAAATAGAAGAACTGAATCTAATGAGAGTCAATTCTGCCCTTTCTAAGTTAGCGGGTGTGGTAAAACCGCAGCAATAAACGGTATCCTTCCAGCAAGGAATTCCTTTGTTAATTGCGGCGGGTGCAGTGGTAAAAGCGATGGGAATAACGATTAGTCCTCCGACGCAGTTGGAAGAACTCAAATCTCTAAAAGATTCGGTGGAGGCTATAGCGTGTTCCTCACAATTTCGGATTCGGATGGTGGTGTTGGAGGATGGCTGGTGGCGAAGAGAATACGGCCCGGCTTTAGCTTACACCATTGCAGGGCATCCGGTGGCTTTGTTAGTTGTTGGTAACGGTTACGTTTTGTTCGATGGAGTAACTCAAACTCGGACGAGGGTGAATGAGACGGTGGCGGCGACTTTGGCACAGGAAGCTTACCAGTTTTACCGACCGTTACCTAGTGTTATTAATAATGTGTTGCCCTTGTTACAGTTTGGCTTCAAGGGGTATGAAAAAGACATCGCCAGCATTATGGTGGTGGGAATTATTGGTACCCTGCTGGGGATGGTGGTGCCGCAGGCGATGGGAATTTTGGTGGATAGTGTGATTCCAGATGGCGCGATCGCGATTTATTATGGCAATTAGCGCTGGCATTGTTGGCGCTGGGTTTGGGAAGGTCAGCGTTTGAAATGTCTCAAGGGATTATAGGGCTGCGAGTCGAGAACAGCGTTGATAGTTCGTTGCAAATGGCGGTATGGGATAAACTTCTGGGATTGAGTCCGGCTTTTTTTCGGGAATATGCTTCCGGCGACTTGCTCAACCGCACCTTGTCGGTGAACCGAATTCGTAAGATACTGTCGGGGGGAACGCTACGCACTTTGATGATTCGTTTCACTGCGTTTCACTGGCAATGCCATACACCTGACGGGTGACAACAAGAGTCAAAACATTCATAGAATCAAGGACATAGCCCAATACGGTTGAGTTAAGGGCTATGCAGTGCTTAAAACAATAAATACAGGAGTATTCATTATGATGCCAGTACCTCTGTGTTTAACTTGTTTAGACCGAAATTTTGCTCCCGGTTTTTTCACGACTCTGGGGTTGTTTCTCTGGACTCTTTCCGGTATATTTTGAGCGAGAATCTCCCCAGTCAACCAACTCAAAAAAAGGGAAGTTCTTGTGGTTGTAACCCCTGAATTTTTGGGAGCGCGCGACGAACAACTCGTAATGTTCCAGTAAAAGAAAGAGGCAAGGGTGAAATGCTTGCGTTGCTTGCTGCTTGAAAAATTAATGACCTTACAGCTCTTCGGTCCTAGTAGTAAACCATAAATTTCTTGCACAACTTATGAATGCCCTTTGAGAACGAATATGATTTTTTCGTCCTCATAAATGTACTTTGAGTTCATCAATCGTATTCTCGACTGCCCAACGTTGGTGATATTCACAGGTAAGTAATACCAATTTCCTAAATTTCTGCTACAGATAGCCCCTCTAATATGAATGGATATCCTGTCAAAGAAGCAATCACTTCGTTAGTTAGCTTTTTCAACTCTTTTTGCACCGCTTCTCTCAATTCTTCTATGCCATCAAATCTTAACCATTTCAATTGTTCCTTGATCTACCCCCATAGCCTTTCTATTGGATTCACTTCCGGACTCTAAGCCGGCTGAAACAGTAAAATCACGTTTTCTGGTATACTTAGGTTCAATGAACTATGAAATCCTCCATTGTCTAGTTGAATTATATGCAAATCATCTGGATAAGCGGTGGCAAAT